>JAUXUZ010000009.1 GCA_030680655.1 Phycisphaerales bacterium | reverse complement strand
CGAACTCCGCACGCCGCTCAACAGCATCATCGGTTTCGCCGAGCTCCTCGAGGAGCAGATCCAGCGCGACGGCGAGGGCGTTGCCGCCGAACCGCCCGCCCTGCCGACGCCCGCCAGCATCGCCAAGCGCCGCCGCTACGTTGACAACATCGCCCAGTCCGGCCGGGCCCTGCTGGAGCTGATCAACGGCCTGCTGGAGATGGCGAAGGTCGAGGCGGGCAAGATGGAACTGACTATCTCCGCGGTGAACGTGAAGGAAGTGTGCGAAACCCACCTGGCGATGATGAAGCCGCTCGCCGACAAACGGCAGGTGGAGCTCCGGTACGAGCCGCTGGGCATCGACGACCTTGCCCCGATGTACACCGATGCCCGCAAGCTCCAGCAGGTGCTCTATAACCTCACCTCCAACGCCATCAAGTTCACCGCCGACTACGCCGACGGCAAGGCGGCCCAGATGGCCCAGATGGACCCCGACGCTGCCGCGCAGCTCTCCCGCATCGCCATCGTGAGCCTGCGCGTCGAGAGGCTCGTGCCGCGGTCTGACGATGCCGAGTTCGCAACCGGCAGCGCGGAACCCGCCGTGCCAGGCGGAGCCGCGGGTTCCGCGGACAGAGTCCGGATCAGCGTCCTCGACACCGGTCCCGGCATCGCACCGGCCGATCAGGCGCGGATCTTTGAGAAGTTCACCCAGCTCGACGGCGGGCACCAGCGCAAGCACGCGGGAACCGGCTTGGGGCTCTCGATCGCCAAGGAGCTCACGCAGCTGCTCCAGGGCGAGATGCAGGTGCAGTCTGAAGTGGGCCGCGGGGCGATGTTCTCGGTGATCCTGCCCATGCGTTTGAGCGACGAGCGAACCGCGGAGACCAAGCTCGAGCAATCGCTCCGCGGGGCGCTCACCGGTCAGCGGGGCTGAGGTGCGAGTGCCAGTTAGCGCCCGCCGCGCAGGGCGAGCATCAGTTCAACGTTTCCGACCGGCTGACGCAGGGCCTGCGCAATCTGCAGCGCCGTCTGCCCGCGATCGGCCAGTTCGAACACGCGCAGCGCAAGGTCGTCAACCGCCGTCGCCGACCCCATCGGCGGGCGTGGAGCGCCGCGAGACTGGGCGGGCGGTCGGTCCGCCTGTTCCGCGTCACGCTCGAGCAAGTCGTCCGCCCGGGCGATCAGCCGCTCAAGCCGCTGCGCACGCCGGTCCAGGTCGTCCGCAACCGTTGCAGCCAGCTTCTTTACCTCAATCAATCGGTTCTCAAGGTCCGCCAGCTCACCTTGCGCGTGCGCCCCGGTGCGGCGCGAGGCCCCAGCCCGCAGCACCTCCAGCAGCACGCCTGTCAAAAGAAGGCCACCCACGCAAACCAGCACCCACGGCACCCACGGCGGTACCACGCCACCGGTGGCCGTGCCCACCTCGTCCAACGCCAACATCACCAGGGCCATGTTCACGCGATCACCCTAACCTCTTGCCGTGCGGAATCAACTGTTCACAAGCCCCTGCGACCCGCCAGTCAATCTGGGCGGTTTGACCGTCCCGTCGCGGCGCGACCGAACCGTCCGCGCCGTCGCCGCCGAGTGGCGAAGGCTCACCTCACCGGGCAAGTCACGCAACGGGCCCGGCGGACAGACGCTGATCGCCTGCAGCGGCGGCGGAGATTCCTCGGCGCTCGTCATTGCGCTCGCCGCGGCGGCCGGCCGGTCGGCGATGCAGGCTCTCACGGTGGCCCACATCGTCCACGACCTCCGCGCACCACGTGAGGCCGATGCAGACAGGGATCGGGCCGAGGAACTGGCCGCAACGCTGGGACTCCCGTTCGTCGCGGCCTCAGTCGCCGTCAAGTCGCTCCCGGGCAACGCCGAGGCCAACGCCCGGCGCGCCAGGTACGCAGCGCTGACAGAGATCGCCAGCGCACGCGGCATCCGCTGGATCGCCACCGCCCACAACAGCCACGACCTCGCCGAGTCCGTCATCATGGCGCTCCTGCGAGGTGCGGGCCCGCGGGGCATCGCCGGTATTGCCCCGTCGCGTCGCTTGGCACACGGCGTCAGGCTTGTACGCCCGATGCTGGTGATCTCACCGGGCGAAGCCCGCGCGCTGTGCGGTCAGGCGGGGTGGGTGTTCGCCCACGACGCGACCAACGACGACCGTTCTCGCCTCCGCAACGCCGTGCGCGCCGAAATCCTCCCCCGCCTGCTCGCCCTGCGCCCCGGCGCCGAGCGCCGCATCGCTTCTGCGGCCCTCCGCTGCAAGCAGGCGGCCGACACCGTTACCCTACGAGCCGTGCGTGCAAACGCGACCGCTCAGACGTCAGGTGGCTTTGCGTGGCGACGGGAACAACTCCGAGCCCTCGGCCCGGCCGTTGTCGGCGAGGCCCTCCGGCGGGCCGCGGCCGCGCTTGCCGGGCCGCGCGTTCTCGACCGGCTCCCCGCGCGGACGATCGACAGCGCTGTGCGGTTGATCCGCTCCCGCCAGACAGACCCCAAAGTGCTCCAGTGGTCGGGCGTGGTGGTGAACGTCGACGCCCACACCGTCAACCTCGCCGCCCGCTGATGGCCGTCAGTGCTTCAGGCGTCCCTGGTCACCGTAGAACTTCAGCGAGGCGATGACACGCTCGCGGAGGGCGACAAGCTCCTCAGGGTGCAGGCTGCTGTACCAGCCGTGATCGAGCACCGCGCCGTCTGGACCCACAACGAAGAAGTTCACCGCGTGCTCGATGTTCGACATCGTGCCCCCAGCGCCCAGCGTCAGCGTGTTGGTCGGAGTCTCTTCAACATACTGCTTGAGGTCGTCGGCGTAGATCGACCACCCGGTGCGTTCGATCGGCGAGCCCGCGGGCTCGGTCAGGAACGTCCAGTTGCTCCAGTCGATGCCGTACTTCTCGCCGTAGGTCTTCAGCGCTGTGGGTGTGTCGTGCGCAGGATCGAGGCTGAACGCAACAAACTGCACGCCGCTGTTGCGGAGCCCCCTTTGCATCTCGGCCATCTGCACGCTCATCGCCGGGCACGCCAGCGGGCAGTGGGTGAACATGAACCACACCACCGAGATCCGCCCCTCCAGCAGGGCGCGGTCGTGCACCTTGTTGTCCTGATCAACGAGCGTAAACGGCGGGATGCGTAGCGCCGGCCCGGTGATCGCCGCCCTGCCCGGCGCCGCGCCGCCACCCGCCATCACGGCCGACGGGTTGTTGTGCAGATACCCCAGGTAAACAAGGAACGCCAGGCCGCACAGCAGCAGCGTGACCCCGCCAGCGAAGACCATGCGCATCGTCCGATCCATCACCGCTCCTTCAGATCACTGCACGCACCAGCGCCTCAGCGGTCATCGCGACCAGCAGCAGGGGCAGGTGGATGATCGAGGCCAGAAACACGCTCCGTGCCCGCTTCCGCTGCTCGGCCTCGGTCCCGCCGTGCACGAAGGCCATCTTCGCGGCCAGCGCGACAAACGCCGCCCCGCTCACCAGCGCCACCGCGCCGTAGGCCCACCCCAGCGTCCCCGGAATTGCCCACACGGGCCCGAGCGTCGCTGGCACTAGCACGACCGCGCCCACCAGCGTTGTCCACGCGGTGATCCGTCCCGAAGGGTCCACCGACGGCAGCATCCGGTACCCGCCCGCCGCGTAGTCGTCACGGTACATCCACGCCAGCGCCAGGAAGTGGGGGATCTGCCACACGCACATCAACGCAAACAGCGACCACCCGCCAAACCCCGCCAGCCCCGCCCACCAGCCGCCGCTCTGGGTTCCGACAACCACCGCCGCGCACCAGCCGATCAGCGGGGGCAGCGCCCCAGGAACCGCGCCAACGGCGGTGTTCCACGGGGTGAGCACCTTGCTCGGTGTGTATACCAGCACGTAGATCAGTATCGTCGCCAGCGACACCAGCGCGGCCGCAGCGCCGCAGGCGCCCAGCAGCAGCCCGACCCCGGCAACGCTCATCGTCAGCCCAGCCCACAGCCCGATTCGCGGCGTGATCACACCGGCCGGGATCGGTCGGTCCTTCGTCCGATTCATGCGGGCATCGCGTGACGATTCCCACCATTGGTTCAGCGCATTGGCCCCGCTCGAAGAGACCGCCGTTCCCGCCAGGCACCCGACGGCGCTGACGGCCAGTTCCCCCGTTGTCCAGCCCGCAGCCCTTACCCCTCCCGCCTCCACGGCCCGCTGCACCAGACCGAGCACAAAGCCCACCCCGGCCGTCATCGTCACCAGCCGCGTGATGCGGGGTTTGCTCAGCTCAAGCACCGCCGCAAACAGCGATCGGTGGCGCAGCGGTTGAGGGATCGACACGCACGTGCCGGGCTCGATCGTCGGGGCATCCTCGATTACGCCAGTCCCTTGCTTGCCGAGCGCCTCAACAACAGCCATGCCGCATCATTCGCGGGTGCAGCGGCGATAGCAACGCGCCGGCGCCGCTTGGGGTGTTTTCCGGGCCTCCCGTGCACCATACCCTCCCGCCGTAGTCCCGGTAGCTCAGTTGGACAGAGCAGCCGCCTTCTAAGCGGCAGGTCGCGCGTTCGAATCGCGCCCGGGACGCTTCTGGTCTGGCGCTTCAGCAATGCTGGGGTGACGCATGTCGATCCGGGTGCCACAGACTCCTCGGCTCTGCGAGGAGTCTGTGCTCCAGCGCGGGCCGCAACCATCGCCGCGTGTACACTCCCACCATCGCCCCGGTAGCTCAATTGGATAGAGTATCGGTCTTCGAAACCGAGGGTTGCAGGTTCGAGCCCTGCCCGGGGCATTCTCACTTCACGCCGCTGTGGCGAGCAGCGTCACGCGTATGCGCGGGCCATGATCTCGATGCCCGCCAGCAGCACAAAGACCACCACGATCAACTGCAAGCCGCCCTTGTTCATCGCGCGGGCGAACGAAAACCCCCCGGCTGCCACCGTCCAAGCGGAACAAAGCCGGGCACCATGTGCCGGTACGACTCAAACTCGGCGCCGAACTTGGTCTGCAGAAAGTGCTCCTCGCTGAACGCCGCCGCTCCGAAGAACAGCACGATGTACGGCAGCCCCAGGTAGAGAAACTCCGCATCGTTCATCAGCAGCACAAAGCCCAGGTAAAGCAGCGTCGAGCCCACGTACAGCGGATGCCGGCAGAGCGAGTACACCCCCGTCATCGCGAGCACGCGGTTCTTCTGGATCGTCCCCAGCGCCCAGATGCGGATCGTGGCACCCAGGGCAATCAACACCAGCGAGCCGATCGTCAGCGGCGTCGGGCGGAGCAGGTCGAGCGGGGCCTCGCGGTCGATGATCCCTTCGACGACGCAGGCGCCAAGCACCACCAGCCCGACAGAGACCCGTCATCGATTCAAGAGTGCAACAAACCGAGTAACGCCG
>JAUXUZ010000584.1 GCA_030680655.1 Phycisphaerales bacterium | reverse complement strand
GGCAGTGTAGGGCTAAATGAGACTGAGTCTCAACTGAGATCTTGGGAATAGGCCGAGAGTGGTCAGGGCTGGCTGCCCGCGGTTCCATCGGCCATGCGTTTGAGGGCGGTTGTCATTCGATCGGCGAAGGCGGGCTCATCGCAGATGGTTCCGGCGCGGAAGGCGGCGCCGAGTGTGGCGTGGTAGTGGGCCATGCGTGGTCGGTCGCTCGCGAGTGAGACGGCGAGCTGCACGTACGACTCGGGCGAGTGGGCGATCAACTCTGGTGAGCCAGCGCTTGTGAGGATGGATGCGCCGACACGCGCGACGTGGGTTGGGCCGGCGAGTGAAACGACGGGTGTGCCCATCAGCAGGGCCTCGCAGGTGGTGGTTGTGCCGTGATAGGGGAACGGGTCGAGGGCGATGTGGCACCGGTTGAACGTCTGCCAGTGGTCGCGGAGCGAGTCGGTCAGCGGCAGCAGTTCGACGCGGGCGGTGTCGATCCCCCAGCGGGTCAGTTCCTGCCTGACGACGGCGGCGGTCTGCGGGTTCTTGAGCGGGCCGTCTTTGAGCAGCAGGCGTGCATCGGGGAGTTGCCTGAAGATCTCGGCCCACATGGCGAGGGTCTGGCGGCTGATCTTCTGCAGGCGGTTGAAGCAGCAGAGGGTGACGGGGCCGTCGGCTGGGCGCGGAGCGGGAGGAGGAGCATCTACAGGTGGCCGGTAGCAGAGGAAGCACGGGTCGATGCGGACGAGCTTCTCGGTGCAGAGGCCGTCGGTCTCCGGGCCGGGCGGGTCGCTGATCGAATCGACGATGCGGTAGTCGATGAAGCGGCAGCCGGTGGTGTTTGGGAACCCCAGGTAGGTCGCCTGGACGGGCGCGGGGTGGTCGGCGAGCGCGGTGAGCAGGTGCGAGATCGTGAAGCCCGCCAGCTCAAGCAGGACGTCGGGCTTCGCTTCGCGGATGGCGTGGTTGAGCTGCGCTGGGGAGAACCGAGATGCGTCGGTCCAGGCGGCGAAGCCGGGCTTGAGGCGCTCGGTGGTCTGATCGGTGATGCCGGTGCTGAGGGCGACCAGCTCGATGCGTTTGCCGTCGGCGTGGCGCAGCAGGGGCTCGATGAAGAACGCGACCGGGTGGCGGCGCAGGTCGGGCGAGAGCACCGCGACGCGCAGTGCGGCCGAGCCGACACGTGTGGGGCGTGGGGCTGCGCGTTGCGGGATGGAGGCGGGCTCGAGCATCTGGCCCGCTTCGCGGTGGAGCGCGCTGATGCGGCGGGGGGTAAGCAGCTCGCCGGTGTCTTCGGGGTAGAGCCCGGCGTAGTTGGCGAGCGTTGCCTGGTATTCGACGAGACGGTCGTGGGTGAGCTGGCCGCCGCCGTGGCGGAACCGCATGGCCGCGAGGCGCTCGAAGGCCTCGCGGACGCGGAGCGTTTCCATCTCGATGGCGCCGAGCTTCATGCTCAGCTCGCCGTGGTCGGGCTCCAGCGCGAGGCCCTCCTGGGCGAGCTTCTCGGCCTCGGCGAGACGCTCCTGGCTGATGAGGATCGCCAGCAGCGCCGAGCGTGCCTGGGCGAAGCCGGGGTCGCACGCGAGCGACTTGCGGAAGGCGGCCTCGGCCTCTTCGCTCTTGTCGAGCTCGTGGTAGAGCATGGCGAGCTCGCCGTGCACACCCGCGTGCGTGGGCGCGAGGGCCGCGGCCTTCTGGGCGTAATAGACCGCCTGCTGCGGGAGCCGGAGGCGCGCGAGGATGGTGCGCATGAGATCGACCCACTCGATGCGGTCGGGGTTGGCGGCGAGCGCTCGCTGTACCAGCCCGCGGGCCTGCTCGAACTTGCCCTCATCGATCAGGCGCGCGGCCTGGTCGAAGCGTGCCCGCTCGGCGGCGTTCAACGCGCACCCCCGACGTGAGAGCCGGCGCGGGCGCACGCCAGCGCTCGCGCCTGCGCATCGATGGCGAGGACTCCGTCGAGCGTCGCTGCGCGGGCGTTGGTCATTGCGTCCATCACTTCGCGGCAGAGCCCGGTGATCCGTCCGAACGGGAGGCTGCCGGCGAGGAACGCTTCGACGGCGACCTCGTTGGCGGCGTTGAAGACCGCGCCGAGTGCGCTCCCGGGTGTTGTGAACGAGCCGTCGATTACACGGCGGGCAAGGGCGAGCGCCTCCCACCGCTGCTCGCAGGCGGGTGTGAACTCGAGGTTCATCGCCTCTTTGAAGCTGAGGCGGCGTGCGCCGGCGGGGTGGCGGTTCGAGTCGCCGGGGGAGCGTACGGCCTGGAGGGCGTAACCGATCGGGCCCTTCATGTCTGGGCTGCCCAGCTGGGCGAGGAACGCGCCGTCGTCGAACTCCACCAGCGAGTGCACGACCGACTGCGGGTGGACCGCGACTTCGATCTGATCGCTGCGGAGGTTGAAGAGCCAGCGGGCCTCGATCATCTCGAAGGCCTTGTTGACCATGGTGGCGCTGTCGATGGTGATCTTCGGGCCCATCTTCCAGCGCGGGTGCTTGAGCGCCTGCTCGGGCGTGCTGTTGAACGCGTCGGCGGCGCTCTGCGTGCGGAACGGGCCGCCGCTGGCGGTGAGCACAACCCGCGCGAGGCCGACGGGCGCACTGAGGGGCAGCGGAACAGCCTGGAGGCACTGCCAGATGGCGGAGTGCTCGCTGTCGATCGGGAGCAGGTGCGATGGCCCGCCGGTGAGCAGGTGCCCCGCCGCGACGAGGGCTTCTTTGTTGGCGATGGCGATGTGGGCACCGCGGCGCATCGCCGCGAGCGTGGGCGCGAGGCCCGCAGCGCCGACCATGGCCGAGACGACCAGCGTGCACCCGGTCTGCTCGACCATGCGGAGCGCCGCGTCGGGGCCGTCACGCTCGGCCAGCGCGACCGCGGTCACACCAAACTCCTGCGCCTGCTGGCGGAGAAGATCACCGTTGCTCTTTGCGGCCAGCCCGACGACTTCAAACCTCGGGCCACCCCGCGTTGCGTTGAGCGCGCGCACGACTTCCAGCGTCTGGACGCCGATCGAGCCGGTCGAACCGAGCACGATCAGTCGCGTTGGTCCGTCAGCAGGTACCGTGCTGGGGGCGCCCATCCGCTCACTCCTCGCGCTTGACACCCTTGAGCTGGCCCGGCTTGAGCTTGCGGAAGACGCTGTAGAGCGTGCGCAGCGGCTTGGAACCGGAGGGCGCTGCCGGCGCGCTTGGCGCTGGGGCCGGCGTGGGCTTTGGCTCTACGTGCGCGGGAGGGCTCGACCGGGGTGCACCGCTGTTGCCGCCGCTGGAACGTCCGCCACCGCTGGGGGCCGCGCGTTCGCCGCCACCGTTGCCACCTCCACCCCCCCCCCCACCACCACTACCGCTGCCTTCACCATCGCGACCGCGGCCACGGCCGCCGCGGCGACGACGGCGGCGACGGCCGCCGGCTTCACCACCTTCACCGTGTTCACCACCACCGGCCGCGGGTTCGCCGCCCGGTTCACCGCCAGCGGGGGCCGGTGCTGGGGC
>JAUXUZ010000294.1 GCA_030680655.1 Phycisphaerales bacterium | reverse complement strand
TGGCGGGCGAAGAGGAGAAGGCGACCGAGGCCCGCAACACGGTCTTCAAGCACGACAACGAGCTGATCAACCACATCGCCAACAACCGCGTGAGCGACCTGCTGGCGGCGATGGCCTGGCAGCAGAACCCCACGCGCTGGTGCAGCACGGGGAACATCGTGGCGACGCTGATGATCACCGAGCCGAAGAGCGTGAAGGTGCTCAACTACTCGGCCGCGCTCGACCAGCAGGGCACGACGATGGTGACGAGCATGGCCGCGGCGATGAGCTGAGGCCCTCGCGATGCACACACGGCAAGAACGCCCGCCGCACGGCGGGCTTTTTCATTGGGCGACCGGCGCGCGGCCGCGCCTCACGGGCACGCTGGGAACTCAAAGAAGAGCCCGATGAAGACGATGAAGTCGTTGTTGTCAAGCTGCCCATCGGGCAGGGGCTCGGCCCCGACGCTGCCGATGTCGGCGCGGATATCACCCTCGAAGAACTGGCTGATGAAGACGATGAAGTCGTCGTTGGTCAGCGCGCCGTCTGAGCCGGGGGTCGCGCCGGTTGAGGCCCGGTCGGGGGTCAGAACGGCCAGCCGGTAGCGCGGCGTGGTGATGCTGCCGCACGCGCCGGTGATGATGCAGTCGTACTGGCCCGCGTCGGAGAGGAACGTGGAGGTGATCGTCCACGTCGGGCTATCGGAGTTGGGGATCGGCACCACGCCGGGGAACGTGCGCGGGTAGCGCCGCCACTGGTAGTGCATCGGGCCGGTTCCATCGACCTGCACGCTCAAGGTGGAGGCCTGCTGCGGGCAACCGGCGAAGGCACGCTCAATCGGCGAGACCGTCGGCGGGATGCAGGTGCCCCCACCGACAACGATTGCACCGGCCAGCAGGACCGCCGCGCCCGGAAAGAATGCGTATCGGATGTCCACGTCTCTTCTCCTCGTTGCCTGATTCTTTTAAGGCCGGCCCCCAACCTTCCGAGGCCACCCCACGCCATCCCTCTCCACAATGTACCGATGGCGGGCCCGTCCGCAAGGGTGGCCGGTGCAAAACGCAAAAAAACCCAGCGCCGAACACAATGTCCGGCACCGGGTCTCGTGGGGGTACTTGTTTGTGGCCTCGGGCCTGGACACCCGTGCCGTCCTCTCGGACAGCAGTCGATACGGCGGGCTGCGCGAGGCGGTTTCCAGATTCTCAAAAATCTCGCCAACCGGTAGAAGCCCTTAGCCGGGGAACCCGAACCCCCGTTCCCTGAGCCAGAAAGCCTACTGCCCGGTCGCGGAGGTAGGGGTGGTTCCGATCTTGTCCATTGCCTTCTTGAGGTCGGCCCAGACCATGTTGCGGTTCTCCGCGGTGTAGGCGCGGAGTAGGTAGGCTGGGTGGTAGGTGGGCATGACCGGTACGACCAGGCCGGGGAACCGCTTGGTGTCGGGATGGGTGAACTCGGCCCAGTTGTTGCGCAGTTTGCCCATCGACAAATCACTGCCAAGCACCACCTGGCTGGCGGGCAGGCCGAGGGTGACGATCACCCCGGGCTTAATGGCGGCGATCTGGTCGAAGAGGTACGGGGCCGAGGCCGCGCGTTCTTCGTGGGTGGGCGTGGCGTTGTTGGGCGGGCGGACCTTGAGGACGTTGGCGATGTAGACGTCCTGGCGGCGCAGGCCCATGGCGCCGATCATCTTGTTGAGCAGTGCGCCGGCGCGCCCGACGAACGGGCGGCCGGTGCGGTCTTCGTCAGCGCCCGGCGCTTCGCCGATGAACATGAGGCGCGCGCAGGGGTCACCCTCGCCGAAGACGAGCTTGTTGAACGAGTAGCCGAAGGCCTTGTGGGGCGCATCGGCCAGGTAGAGCTCGCGCACCTTCTCCAGCGCCCGCTTCTGCGGAGAGTCGGGGTAGTCGGCCGCGTCGGGCGCGGCGTCTGTCGGCGGGTTTTTGCGGGAGGTGTCGGCGGCGGAACCGCGTGCGAACGCCGGGACGGCGTCGATGCCCAGGAGCGCAACGCCCATCGCGTGCTGGCGAATGAGCGTGGCGGGGTCGGGTTGCGGTCGTTGCGCGATGGCCATTGGGGGTCTCGTTGTTAAGCGGGCCTTTCGCCCTGTTCAGACGATACGGGGAGCGGGTCCCTGGCGCGTCCATCGGCCCAGGCCTTGATGCGCGGCCAGATGACCTCACGCAGGATGATCTTCACGCACGCCGCGACGGGGATGGCCAGCAGCAAGCCATAGAAGCCGGCGAGGATTCCGCCGGCGAGTGAGGCAAAGAGGATCGTGGGCACATCCATGCCGGTCTTGTCGCCCTGGATTTTGGGCGTGAGGATGTAGTCGTCGAGCAACTGGCCGACGCCGTGGACCGCGATCGGCCCGGCCAGCGCCCACCACCAGGTGGCCTGCCACTCGCCCAGCGGCCCACCCACGCCGCCCACGCCGAGCCACAGCAACGACATCGCCAGCAGCACAGCGAGCCACTGTGCGTACGGCGCGAGCATGAGCACGCCCGCCAGGATGGCCATCAGCAGCGGCACCGGCACGCCGGCGAGCCAGTACCCAAGCGCGAACCAGAGCATCATCAGCGCGCAGATCGTCAGCCGGCCGCGGATAAAGCCGGCGATCACCGCGTCCATCATGCTCAGCAGTTCGAGCGTGCGGTGCTTGCGCTTCTCGGGGATCAGGCTGTGCCAGAAGGCGAGAACGCCCCCCCATCCTGTGCAGAAGAAGAAGAAGAAGAACGCCGTCAGGAAGAGCGTGAACCCCAGGTGCACGACCGAGCCGATGACCGAGGCCAGGAAGACGGCCACGCTCCCCCCGGTGGACAGAACCTGCGTGCCGATCTGCTTGGCGTTCTCCTGCAGCCAGTCGGCCCCCTGCTTGCCGAGCCGGTACATCGTGGCGCTGACGCGGTCGGGCGGCTCGGCATCGGCCGGTGCTTCTCCGCGCTCGACCGCCTGCAGCCGCTCGTGCTCGGCCTTGAGCTTGAGCAGGTGCTTGCGGAGTTCGGTCCATGCGGGACCGATCTTCGCGACGCGCTCTTCGAGTTCGACGCTGTCGGGCTTCTCGACTGATGCGACGGTTGCCTGCACGTTCACGGCCAGCGTCTGGGCGTACGAGGCACCCTGCATGACGCCGTAGGTAATGCCGCCGGCGGCGGGCACCACAACAAGGCCGAACGAGCCGAAGATGAGCAGCAGCGCAAACCCGCGGCGCGTGAACCACCCCTTCCGCGTCACCAGTTTGACGATCGGCTCGATCAGGTAGGCGAGCAGCATCGCCAGCAGGATGGGGACGGTGACGATGCTGA
>JAUXUZ010000581.1 GCA_030680655.1 Phycisphaerales bacterium | reverse complement strand
GGGCTCAACGGGCTCAGACCACCTTCCTACGTGGGCGCGGTACGCGCGGCGGGGCAGCGGGCCCGGCGTACGGCGCTGATCGAACGCCCGAAAAGTGGCGGTGGGTGAGCGAAAGCGGTTCCAATTGCAGTGGAATTGGGGGGGATAGTGGAAGTGGGTCTGGTCTGCCTGCAACGACTCGCACAATTGCATCGAATTTTCAGATGAAGGGTTGCCGACGTTCTGAGAATCAGGTATGTTCGCTCTAGCCCAAGGTGAGGGAGAGGGATTCCCTTTCATCTTGGCGCAGGTCGGGAAACACCCTTAATGATCGGCCGCGGATTGCCGCCCGATCGGAAGGTGGTTGTACGCGTCGAACGGGCACTGTCGTGGGGCCTGTGCGTGCGATCCGGGTGTGGCTCGGCGGTTGCTCAGTGAGCGATGTCGCCATGGCCCTTGCAGCAAACTCCATCAAGGTTGATCAACGCCCCCTGCCGTCTGGCAGCGCTGGAGTGGTGACGACGCTGGTGGGTGAGGGTTCGGCGATGCGGCGTCTGAAGGGGATGATCGCGGCGGTCTCGCCGCGCGACTGCACGGTGCTGGTTCAGGGGGAGTCGGGGTCGGGCAAGGAACTGACGGCACGGACGATCCATGCACAGAGCCGGCGTGCGTCTGGCCCCTTTGTGGCTGTTGACTGCACGGGGCTGCGTGACACGCTGCTGGAGAGCCAGTTGTTCGGGCACGTGAAGGGTGCGTTCACGGGCGCCGATGGGCCTGCGCTTGGGTTTATCCGCGCGGCCGACGGGGGAACGCTGTTTCTTGACGAGATCGGCGAGCTTGAGCTGAAGACGCAGGCGAAGCTGCTGCGCTGCATCCAGGAGCGGAGCGTGGTGCCGCTGGGGTCGGTCAAGCCGATCCCGGTGGATGTGCGCGTGGTGTGCGCAACCCACCGGAACCTGCGTGAGATGGCGGCCAAGGGCGAGTTCCGCGAGGACTTGCTGTTCCGGCTTGACGTTGTGCAGGTGCGGCTGCCGGCCCTGCGCGAACGGCCCGAGGATGTGCCTGCGCTTGCGGACCATTTCCTGCGTCAACTTGCCGATCTTTACGGCGAGCAGCCGCGGACGCTGAGCGATGAGGCCGCGCGTGTTCTGCGGCAGTACCCGTGGCCTGGCAACGTTCGTGAGCTGGCGAACGCGCTGGAGCACGCGGCGGTGTTCAGCCAGGGGAGCGTGATCGAACTGAATGAGCTGCCTGAGCGGGTGCGCTCTGGGGGGAGCGTGGCGCCAGTCGCGGCGGCTCTGGAATCGCCCGTTTTGACGCCTGCCGGCGGTGTTTCCACGCTGGAAGCGATGGAGCGAGAGTTGATCGGTCGGGCGCTGCGAGCGTCTGAGGGGAATCAGAACCGGGCGGCATCACTGCTGGCGGTTGAGCGCCGGCGGCTGTACCGCAAGGTTGCCAAGTACAACCTGAAGCACCTGACCAACGGAGTGGCCGAGGACGAGTGACGGGGGACCGCTGGATTTGACAGGTACGAGTAAGCGTCCGCCCGCGATGACCGCGGGCGGTTGTCGTTTTGGGGGCGATGGGCGATGCGGGCAAGGCGGGGCGGTGGCTGTCGATTGAACGGCGGCGCGGGCGCGTTGGCGAGCGGCTCGCTTTGTGCACTGCTCGCACGCGTTCATTGAGCGGCCCGGTGTCGCGAAATGGTCCTTCCGAAATGGCACAGCGCACCAAAGTGGAACAGGCTTGCTTGCGCCCTGCTTTTTTGCTCGCCTGAGCGGGTTTGTCGGGTGAATGTGAACAACACGCGAGGTTCTCGGGCCGCACGCCCCCCTCTTTGCGTGATGTGGTGTGGCACGGAGGTTGCAACTGCTGCGTGTTCGACAACTTACAGCGCCCTGCTGGAGGAGAGAGAGATGACTTGCGGCGATTGCGCGCAGCCTGTGGCTGTAGCGCGGTTTGGTGCGTCGTGCGGTTCGGGTGTGTCCCGGGCCGCGCTTCGGCGGAACTGGTCCATTCTGGATGCAGATGAGCCCGGCCTGGTGCGCTGGACGATGACGCGCGGCGTGCGGGTGTTGATCGTGCAGCTGGAAGGGGCTTCTGACGGTGCCCTGGTACTGGTGCAGCGGCTTGCGGCGCACTGGAACCCTGTGCGGTGTGTCGTTGTGGGACCGGTGAACGGTGCCGATTTGGAACTGACTGCTCGGGGGGCTGGTGCGGCGGCGTATGTGCCGGCATCGGCGGATGTGGAGACGATTGAAGCTCTGGCGGCTTCGCTGGCTGCTTGAGAGATTGGCACGCTCGTTGCAAGAGTCTTTACCGCACGCAGGCAGGTGCGGATTGAAAACTGGTCCCGCGGGTTCGACGGCCTGGCGGGTGAGGACCCGGCTGTTGGTTGGTCTAGTTAGACCTGACACTCCATTCCTCCCCCGATCAATGGCAGGAGAGAGACACCCGAAAGGCCGTCGAACCGGCGGGACCGAATTCTCTGGCACCACGCTTGCATGCGGAGTGACAGAGAAGTGATGCGGATTGAAAAGTGAACGAGGTTGACACTGACTCACTCGGCGGCTGATCGAGCGAAACCCCGGCGGCGCCGAGCAGGCAATACGACGCGACACTCCTTCCCTACCCCCTGGTTGGATGACGCGGGAGATCGCCCGGACAGCCGTCGAGTGACTCAGTGTTTGCGTTTGCGGATGGTGTGGATTGCCTACGGCTTCTACTTGTCCTTGCCAGTCTTTCCCGATCTACGGCTCGTCTCTGTGATCTGAAGAGAGTTGAGCGGCTGCCGGGCTAAAAGCAATCCAACACACATCCCTCCCCCTGGTAACTGCTCCGAGAGAGAGGGTTACAGAGCGGGCCGTCGATCGAGGAAGACTGGCGTCTTGTGCGGAGTGAGTGTGAGGTTTGGCTTGGACTTTGCGTTGGTGGATGGTGCGGATCGAGCTACGTTTTTCTACAGCTTTCGTCTTCCAGTCTTTCCCGATCGACGGCTCGTCTCTGTGATCTGAAGAGAGTTGAGCGGCTGCTGGGTACATAGCGATCCGACACACATCCCTCCCCCTGGTGACTGCTCCGAGAGAGAGGGTTACAGAGCGGGCCGTCGATCGCGAAAGACTGGAAACGCTCGGGACGGAGAATCGGTTGGCACGACGGTTGCAAGTGATTCACGCGGGACGGGAATGACAAGTACATGACGGGACCATGTCTGCCTTGATCGACGGCCGCGCTTCGCTGTCCTAACCACTTTGGACTGGCTGGAAGCATAATACGACGCGACAACTCCTTCCCTCTTCTGGTTTGTCCTGAGAGAGAGATGCGGAGCGGGCCGTCGATCAAGACAGACCTGGAGAGTCGGCGTGAAGCCGGCCCGAAAGGAATGACTCATGGATTGAGCGGCGCGAGGGAACCCGGTGAGAATCGGACGGCCCCGCCCCGCATGGATGGATCCCCGCTGGACGAGACGAGAGATCGAAGAGCCCTGCTGCGGCTGGTGCGCGAAGGGTTTGGTTGGAGGAGAGAGCGGCCGAGTCCTGTGGTGTGCGTCCCGCGTGGGCGCCGCCTCCGCCACGGGAGCCTTGGTTGCCTGATGCTTGAGGCCTCTGACTGAATCGTGGGTGTGCTGAGTAACGGGCGTTATTGCCCTGAGCTCGATTCTGCCGGACCGACGTGAGAACGTCGACCGGCTCCGTTCACGGCGGCGCGAGAGTGCATGCCTGGAGCGAGAGAGAGGGCCCGCGGAGGAGAGAGATCAACTCCAGAGGCTTTTCAGTGATTCGCGGCCGCGGCCTTCTGTCGCGGCTTGTTCGTTCTCCTGCTCTGTGGCGCCGTTAGCCAGAGGCTGGCGGAGCGACGCATTGGTTGGAGAGTGGAGCGAGATCTCGCTGCGCCCAGGGGCGTGAAGAGGTATTCATGAGCGGCCCGGACGCCCGTTGAACATTGTGCCGCCCTGGAAGGGGCGGCCGATACAGATGAGTGTCTACGCCGCGCGGAAGAGGAGACTGTTCCGTTCGGCTTTCTCAGGACAGTAGCGGACGGGTGAACGAGAGTTTGCTGTCCGAATTTCTGAACACGCGCGAGCCGTCGGCACGGTTTGTGCGTAGAGACTGACGATCAAACTGTGACATCCTTTCGCCCCGCGACTCTCCCTCACCGGAACCGCGGGGCTTTTTTTATCCGCCGCACGGGGCGATTGGGTGTTCTGGTGGTGCAAGGTTGGGGATCGGTTGGCGGTGTTGGTACACTGTGGCGGAAACCGAGGATGCCATGACACAGATGCAGCCGTTTGATTCGCCGCCGGTGATCCCTGGAGACCTGCCGGCGGTACAAGAGGCGTGGCCGAAGGTCTTTGGCATCATCAGCATCGTGCTGGGGTCGCTGGGGCTGGCGACGAACGCGTGCTCGGCGGTGAGCGGGCTTGTGGGCGGTCCGCTGCTGGCGTCGTTCATGAAGCAGCTCCCATCCAATGCGCCTGGTTCTGGGGCGAACGCGGCGGCCGACCTTGAGCGGATGATGGACGCGATGCACCCGTGGATGGTGGTGTCGGGCGTCTTGGCGCTGGGCAGTTTGTTTGTTTCGGCGTGGCTGCTCGCGGCGGGGATCTGGCTGGTCAAGCGGCGCGCGGCGGGTGTGCGGCAGCACATCAACTGGGCGTGGGTGCGCATCGCGATGGTGCTCTTAACTGTCGGGGTCACGGCGGCTTCACAGGTGGCGACGTTCGACGCTGTGAGGGGAATACAGGGGGCGCAGGCGGGTGCTCCGCCGGCGTGGGTGAACGTTGCCATGTCCGCGTTGCAGGGGTTGTTCCTGCTGGCGTTTGGTTTGGCGTATCCGATCGTGGTGCTGGTGTACATGCGGAAGGAGAAGGTGCGCGCGGCGGTCGCCTCGTGGGAGGCGCAGCGGGCCGTGGGCGCTTGAGGGAGGGGGGTTCAGCGTGGAACGGAGTGCTCGATGGAACAGATTGAACCAGCGGCGGTGAACGCTCCGCCAGTTGTTGCCGGGCCGCTGGGGGTTCAGCGGGCGGCGTGGCCGACGGTGGTTGGCGTGATCAGCGTGGTGCTGGGGTCGCTGGGGATTCTCAAGAACGCGTGCGGCGGGGTTTCGAGCTTTGCGCAAGGGTTCGGGGGCATGAACCTTGGGCCACCGGCCTTGGGTGGCCAGTACAGCTTGTGGATGGTGATAACAGGGGTGCTGAGCCTGGTCTCGCTGGCGGTCTCGGGCTGGCTGCTGTGGGCGGGCGTTCAGTTGCTGAAGCGGCGCAAGAAGAGTGTGGCGCTGCACAGGGGGTGGGCGTGGACGCGGATCGGCGTTGCGCTGTTGGAAGCGGCTGCCGGGGCGGCGGCTCAGTCGGCGGTGATGTCGGGGGCGATGGCCGCGGGCGGGGGGGCGGGAGGTGCTGGGGGTGGCGGGGCTCCTGCGGGGATGGATGCCATGTTGATCGCCGTGGCGATCGTCACAATCGCACTCCCCCTGATAATCGCGCTCACGTACCCGGTGGTGGTACTGGCGCTGCTCTCGCGTCCGTGGGCGAAACTAGAAGTGGAGCGGTGGTCGGGGCTGCGCACCTGTCCCGCGTGCGGGTACGACACGCGCGGCCTGCCGCTGGGCGCGTTGTGCCCGGAGTGCGGCGCAGCGCGCAACCGGTGTGGTTCGTGCGGGTGCGACCTGAGCGGGCAGTTGCCCAGCGCGCCGTGCCCGGAGTGCCGCGCACTGCGCGCGTAGCTGGGTGTTGCTGCGGTGGGGCGGCCGCCGCGTACGCGTGCTAATCTGGGTTCTTCTCACCGTGCTCGTGGAGGTGCTCGATGGATCAGTTTGATGCGGATCTTGATTCGGGACTCTCGATGGAAGGGTTTGAGGAGACGCCGGCGCGCTGGCCGCGGGTGCTGGGCTGGTTCAGCGTGGTGATTGGCGTGCTGGGGATCATCAAGAACGCGTGCGGCGCGGTGGTGAACCTGGGGTTTGGCGGGAACATGCCGATCGGGCAGCGCGCGGAGCAGAAGCAGGCGATCGAGGATGCGCTGTCGGGGATGGGGGTGATCGTTGGGTCGCTGGGTGTGCTGGCGATCGTCTCGACGGGGGTGTCGGTGCTGCTGCTGGTGGCCGGGGTTCAGCTGCTCAAGCGGCGGCCGGGCGCGGTGCGGCTCCACCGGGGCTGGGCGCTGGTCCGCCTGTTCGTCGGCTTGATCGAGATGGGCCTGGCCTACGTGCAGCAGTCGGCGGTGATGAAGGCGACGATCGAGTCGATGCCGACTGGCCAGGGAGCGCCGCCCCCGGCGCAGATGGCCACGTGCATGAACGTGATGCTGGGGTGCGGGATGACGATCGGGCTGCTGCTGGTGCTGGCGTACCCGGTGACGGTGCTGGCGGTGCTGTCGCGCCCGTGGGCGAAGGCGGAAGTGGCGAAGTGGCAGGGCGCGGCGGCGGCGTGAGCCGCTCCCGATGCGCGACCGGGTTCGCCCGGGGTGGTCGGCTGATTTCGCCGCGGCGAGTGGTGTTAGACTCGTCCTCGAACGAGGAGGCACCTTGCACTGCAAGCGATGTGACTATCCGTTGTGGGACATGGCGGCTCGGGTGTGCCCCGAGTGCGGGCTGGGGTTCTCGCCGGTTGACTACGAGTTTGTGGTCAACAGCGTGCGGTTCATGTGCCCGCACTGCCGGCAGGCGTACTACGGCACGGGCGAGAAGGGGCACCTGGTGCCGCGGCGGTTCACGTGCGTGAAGTGCGCTAGCGCGATTGACGAGTCGGAGATGCTGGTGCTGCCGACGGCGGGGGTGAGCGAGGTGCAGACCGTCGGCGGGGTGGTGGCATGGCGTGAGCGGGCGGAGCGCGGGCGGCTGGTGTCGTTCTTTAAAGCGATCGGGCAGGCGGCGTTCTTCCCGCACCGGCTGGCGCGGTTCTGCGGGCAGTCGGCGCGGCCGCTTGATGCTTGCTGGTTCGGGCTGATCGTGGTCGTCGCGACGGTGGTGCTCTGCGTGGGGTGGCTGGGCGTGCTGGTGACGTTCTTCCAGGGGAGCCGGCTGGGGATGCAGGGCAACCTGATGGACATGGTCGCGCTGGTGTGGCAGGGGGCGCTGTGGATCGCGCTGCCCACGCTGGCGATCGCCGCGTTGACGGCGGCGTGGATCGGGTCGGCTCAGCTGATCCTGGCGCTGAAGAACCCGCGCCCGGTGAGCGCCGCGAAGACGGCCGAGAGCTTCGGGTACGCGTGGGGCGCGTGCTTTCTGATGGCGGTGCCGTGCCTTGGGTTCTACATGATCCCGTTCGCGCTGATCTGGGTGTCGGTCAGCGCGATCGTGCAGCTGTGCGTTCGGCACGAGGTGGGCGCTGGACGGGCGGTGTGGGCGGTGCTCACGCTGCCGCTGCTGCTTGTGGTGGCGATGGCGGGGTGGATCGGGCTGATGATCGCGATGAGTTCGTAACGGGAGCGGTGATGAAGTACCTGGTATTGGCGGTGGTGTGCGCGGCTGCCGGTGTCGCCGCGTTCGGGTGCGCGGGGGATCGAGCCAGCGCGGGCGGGCTCTCGTCGCGCGGGGTGGTGTTTGATGAGCTGCCGACGGGGGAGAAGTTCGCGGTGTACGTGCCGCGGGGTGAAGCGCCCAAGGGTGGGTGGCCGTGCATCGTGTTCTTGAACGGGAGCGGTGAGTGCGGGACCGACGGTCAGCGTCAGCTCACGCAGGGGCTCTTGCCAGCGGTGTTGAACAGGCCG
>JAUXUZ010000580.1 GCA_030680655.1 Phycisphaerales bacterium | reverse complement strand
GAGTTTGAGAAGCTCGCCGGGAGCCGCTCGCCCCTGGTCTACATCGGTGGCCAGTGGGTTGAGGTGCGCCCCGACGACATCAAGGCGGCGGTTGAGTTCATCCGCGGCAACCCCGGCGGCGAGATCGAGATCGGCAAGGCGATCCGCATGGCCTACGGCGCCGACTCGGCCGCCAAGGGCGTCTCGGTGGTCGGCGTAGACACCACCGGCTGGGTCTCCAGCCTGCTGGGCGGAACCGGCACCAGCGAGCAGCAGAAGAACTTCTCCATGCCGATGCTCGGCCCGCCGGAGGGGTTCATCGGCTCGCTGCGCCCGTACCAGGTCAAGGGGCTCTCGTGGCTCGCCTTCCTCGACCGGCTCGGCCTGGGCACCTGCCTGGCCGACGACATGGGCCTCGGCAAGACCATCCAGCTGCTGGCGATGCTGCTGCACGAGCGCAACGCAGAAGCCGCGGCCATCTACGGCAACCCCGGCCCCACGCTGCTGGTGGTACCGATGAGCGTGGTGGGCAACTGGGTCCGTGAGACCAAACGGTTCGCGCCTTCGCTGCGCATCATGGTCCACCACGGGCTTGAGCGCACCGCGGGCGAGACCCTGCGCGACAAGGCGATGGCCAGCGACCTGGTCGTGACCACGTACGCCCTCGCCCACCGCGACCGCGTCGACCTTGAGGCCGTGCCGTGGTGGCGCGTCGCCCTTGACGAAGCACAGAACATTAAGAACCCGCAGGCCAAGCAGACGCAGGCCGTCCGCGGCATCGACAGCCTGCGGCGCATCGCCCTCACCGGCACGCCGGTGGAGAATCGCCTCAGCGAGCTCTGGTCGATCATGGACTTCCTCAACCCCGGCCTGCTCGGGGGCGCTCAGGAGTTCCGCTCGCGCTTCAGCCTCCCGATCGAGAAGTACAACGATGCGAACAAGGCACGCCAGCTCCGCGGGCTCGTTCAGCCGTTCGTGCTCCGCCGGCTCAAGACCGACCCGCAGGTCATCGCCGACTTGCCCGAGAAGGTTGAGACGAAGGAGTTCTGCTACCTCACGCCCGAGCAGGCCTCGCTCTACGAGCAGACCGTCAAGGGCATGCTCGGCCAGGCCGAGAGCGCCAGCGGCATCCAGCGCCGCGGCCTGATCCTCGCCGGCTTGATGCGTCTGAAGCAGATCTGCAACCACCCGGCCCAGTACAAGGGCTCAGTCGGCGCCCAGAGTGTCGAGGGCGAAGAGGGTGAGGCAGCGCCGCCGACGAAGCAGGTGGTGGGGCTGCAGTCCCCCGCGCGTTCGGGCAAGTGCACGCGCATCGTGCAGATGCTCGACGAGGTGGTCGCATCCGGTGGCCAGGCGCTGGTCTTCACCCAGTTCCGCGTGATGGGCGAGATGCTCGCGGCGATGCTCCGCCACGAGCTCGACAAGGAGGTCCTGCTGCTGCACGGCGGCACGCCGCAGAAGGAGCGCGAGGAGCTGATCATGCGGTTCCAAAAGGGCGACGGCTCAGCGCCGATCTTCGTGCTCTCGCTCAAGGCGGGCGGTGTGGGGTTGAACTTGACGGCCGCGAACCACGTCTTCCACTTTGACCGCTGGTGGAACCCGGCGGTTGAGAACCAGGCGACCGACCGGGCGTTCCGCATCGGCCAGACGCGTACGGTGCAGGTGCACAAGTTCGTCGTCGCCGGCACGCTCGAAGAGAAGATCGACCAGATGATCGAGAGCAAGGCCGACCTGGCCGACAACGTCATCGGCAGCGGCGAGAGCTGGCTGACCGAGCTCAACCTCAACCAGCTGCGCGACGTGCTCACGCTGAGGCAGGACGCCGTCGAGGCGGAGGTAGAAGCATGACCGACCAGACGCCCCAGACACCCAAGTCGCCCCGCACGACCGCCCGAGGCGAGCTGCCCGGAATGGCCGCCGACGAGCTCAAGGACCGGCGCATGGGGACCATGCCCGGCACGTTCATGCCCCGCGCCGCCGTGCCCACGGCCCACCCGCGCAAGGTGAAGAACGGTGTGAAGCTCGTCTCGCGCTCGGGCCCAGTGACCAACGCATGGGCCGGCCAGCGCTGGCTGCGGATGATCGAGGACTTCTCGTCGCAGGGGGCGGCGGCCGAGGGGCTCATCTACGCACGCTCGGGGCAGGCGCGGGCGCTCAACATCGCCAGCGGGCACATCCACGCGTCGGTGCAGGGGCGCATGCCCTACCCGTACACCATTGACATCCGGCTCCCGGTCATCCGGCCCGAGCAGTGGGCCCAGGTGCTCGACGCGATGACCGGCGAGGCACGGCACGTCGCCGGCCTCCTGGGCGGCGAGGTCCCCTCGAACATCGAGGACCTCTTCCTCCCGCTCAACCTGCGCCTCTTCCCGTCGGAGGTCTCTGACCTGGCCGTTTCGTGCTCCTGCGGCCAGTGCGAGCCGCCCGGCGCAACGCAGGCCGATCCGTCCAACCCATCTGCGGCGCCCGCACGCCCGCTCTTTGGCGGGTGGTGCAAGCACGTCGCCTGCGCTCTGACGCTCGTTGCCGAGCGGCTGGGCAACGACACGTTTCTGATCTTTGCTCTGCGTGGCATCCAGCGTGACGAGCTGCTCGAGCAGCTCCGCGCCCGGCGCAGCCGCCAGACCAGCGCCCGCGCTGCCGAGCCCGGCCCCGGCGGCACGGTGATGCCCGCCGACACGCGACCGGTGCCGGTCTACCTCCCTCGCCTTGCCGGCGCCGATGAAGCGTCGATGCCGCTGGAGCAGTCGATCGAGCACTTCTGGTCCGTTGGCGCTGGCCTTCACCAGATCGAGCTCTCGATGCAGCAGCCCGACGTGAGCCACCCGCTGCTGCGCCGGCTCGGGTCGAGCCCCTTCGACGCGGCGTCGGGCGCGAAGTTCCCGCTGGTTGGCCTGCTGGCAACCTGCTACGACGTGGTGACCCAGCACGCCCTTGAAGAGGAGCGCGTCCGCATCGTGACCGAAGCGGGCGAGCAGGACGGCCCGATCGACGCTGGAGGTTGAGCCGGCTGCAGCCAGACCGCGCGCGCTGTGTGCAACGTTCCCAGCGCAATGAAAAGGCCCGGCGTGAGCCG
>JAUXUZ010000576.1 GCA_030680655.1 Phycisphaerales bacterium | reverse complement strand
GTCAGGGGGCCGGTGGCTCAGGGGGGGAAAGGGGTTGGGGTTTGGGGTTGGCGGATTGCGTATTTTGGTTGGGGGAGTAGGGCGGGTCGGGCGGATGGGACTGATCGGGCCGATGGGACTGATGATGGTGGGAACTTAGGGCTTGGGGGCGTGGAACCTGGGGGGTGGTTGGTGCGGATGGTGGGGGGTGTGAGGAGGGGTTCTCGTGGCCGCGCGGCGGTTCTCGCTTGCGGTGGAAAGGGTCTGTGGATGTTGAAGCGGCTTGTGGGATTGGCCGTGGCGTGCGCGGTGGTGGCTGGCGCGAGCGTTGCGCGGGGGCAGTGTGAAGGTCGGTTTGTGGAGGGGCCATGGCAGGAGCGGCCTGGGGTCTATGGAGCGACTACATGTGCGGTTGAGTGGGACCCGGATGGGGAGGGGCCGCTGGAGTCGTGGCTGGTGGTCGCGGGTGACTTCACGATCGCGGGCTTCGAGATGGTGCGCGGAGTTGCGGCGTGGGATGGCGTGGCTTGGAGGAGGCTTGGGGACACGGCGTTTCAGTGGCCAACCGACCTCGCCGTTTTTCGCGGCGACCTTTTTTTGACCGCTGTAGGGCCGAACACGAACGGCACCAACCGGCTGTGGCGATGGAACGGCGCAGGTTGGATTGAGTTGCAAGGGGGCGGCGTAGCCGGCCAGTTGCATGTGATGGGCGACGAGCTGTTCGTCGGCGCTGGGGCTGTGATTCGCGGTTTCAACGGTACATCGTTTCGGACATTGGGCACTCCGATCGGGAGTGGGCATGTTGCTGCCTTGAGCGATGTTGAGGGCGTGCTGCACGCCGCGGTCAGCGGAACGAATCAGGTTTTTCGGTGGGTCGGCAGCGCTTGGCAAGCGTTGGGTGCCGGGCATGGCAATGCGGGCAGTACTGTCAGTTGCATCGGTGAGTTTGCCGGGGAGACGGTAATCGGCGGCATCCTGGGGGGCAGTGGGGGGACCTCCACTTCTGTGAAGCGCTGGACAGGTAGTTCATGGGAGGCAATGGGAGGGTATATCGGGGAGTGCCGCTGGCTATCGATGTACAACGGTGAGCTTCACGCGTGCACGGAGAGCGGCACGCGGCGTTGGAGTGGCGGTGCGTGGGTAGCCCCGTCGTTTCCGAGCTTCAATCGCGAACGGTTTCTGACGACGTTCCGTGGCGAACTGGTCGCGCACGGCGCCACATTGTGGAGAGACAATCAGTTCTACGGGTACACAGCGCGGTACGACGGTGAGACGTGGTGGCCTCTTGGCTCGGGGCTTGCGCAGAGGTCGGACCCCGGGGCGCTCTTTGGCGTGCGGGCTCTCGCCTCGAACGGTTCATCGCTCTTTGCCGCTGGGTCGTTTGGACAGGTGCTGCCGGAGCGTGTGCAGAACATCGGGCGTTGGACGGGCGCGCGGTGGGAGGGTCTTGGCGCCGGGTTTGCGAGCGATTACCTGTTTCCTCCGTGCCTGCTCGCTGACGGAGAGGGCGTGATTGTGGGGGGGCCGTTCGTCGCGCCGCTTTCGGTGCGGAACGTTGCGCGATGGGAAGCCGGGAACTGGGTTCAGCTTGGCGACGGCTGGCCCGGTGTGCCGGTGAAGAGGTTGGCTCGCTGGGCGGGCTCGGTGGTCGCGAGCGGGGGAGCGAAGATCGGTGTCTGGAACGGCGATCAGTGGATAGAGATTGCCGCGCAGGTAAACGGTGAGGTGAACGGCCTGCTGGAGTATGGGGGTGAACTCATCGCCGCGGGCGGGTTCACGGAGATCGATGGAGAACCGTTACGTGGGGT
The DNA here is from genome assembly GCA_030680655.1 of Phycisphaerales bacterium. Classification (GTDB taxonomy): domain Bacteria; phylum Planctomycetota; class Phycisphaerae; order Phycisphaerales; family UBA1924; genus JAJTGZ01. The sequence continues at coordinate 7,861 of JAUXUZ010000576.1, read as the reverse complement.
CGCGCGCTGGGACGGCACCGTGTGGCGTCCACTGGGTTCAGGAGTAGACGGCGTCGCGTACGCCGCGTGCGTGCTGAGCGGTGAGCTCTATGTCAGCACGCCCTTCAACGGACAGACACCGGGTGGGGCGACGATGATGAGGTGGGATGGCGATCGGTGGGAGGCCGTGCCGAACACGATCGGGAGCTATACGGGCTTCCTTGGAACGTACGAGGGGCGTTTGATCGCCAGAGGCATTTCGAATGTGCTGCGCTTTGACGGGAGCACGTGGGTTGCGTTAGACGGCCCGGCTGACGGGAACGTTCTGGCGATGTGTGAGCACGATGGAGCGCTTGTGCTCGGTGGGAGCTTCGCGACGATCGGAGGGCTTCCGGCGAACGCCGTCGCGATGTACAGACGAAACGCCGAAGCGAACAGGATCGTCCAGCAGCCGTGGGTGGCCGCCCATCCGCACCCGTACCGCGGGTCCATGCGAGCGGGCCTTGCGTCGGTCGTACGCATGACTGGAGCGTTCAGCTGTTCGTGGATCAGAAATGGTGTTCAGGTTTCCTGGACATCGCTGGGTGCGTCGGGAACGCCGGCGACCGACTACACGCTCGCTCAGACCGTGACGTTCTCGGTAGCAGACGTGAACACGTACGTTCTCAGGATCAGAGATGATTGCGGCACGTTTGAGAGTGCCCCGCTGGTGTTTGACTACACGGGCAGTTGCGGCCTGGCGGACATCGGGCAGGCGGGCGGGATCGATGGCGCGGATCAGCTGCTGGACAACAACGACTTTGTGGTGTTCATCGACCGGTTCTTTCTCGGTGATGTGCGCGCGGACTTGAGCGGTCCGGGCGGCGGAGCCGCGGATGGGGTTCTGAACAACAACGACTTCATCGGGTTTATCGATGCGTTCTTTGCGGGGTGCGGGTGAGGGCGGAGTTGATGAGCGGCCGGGGTCGAGCGCGGGCGCTCCTGCGTCGCTGCACGCTGCGCGGCTGAGGAGGCGGGATGAGTTTTTGCTGGTGGGTGTACCGGCGCTTGAAACCGCCAGCAACGCCAGCGCTGATGCGGTCTTGCAGGCTGCGTGCTTAACTTCCGGTTCCTCTGCGTTGCGCTGCGATCCGCACGGCCCAGCTGGGCGGGGAAGGGGTTGAGATGGGGGAGGTGAGATTGCAGATTGCGGATTTCGGACTGCGGATTTGGGGAGAGGGACAGGGCGGAAAGGACGGATAGGACGGATAGGGCCGATGGCGCAAGGCATACCGACCATCGATCGTCGCTGGGCTGGCGCGGTGGGGTTGGTCGCGTTGTTGCACTGATGAATGAGGTCGCTGTCTGCTGGTGGGTGGCATCTGGCAGAGATGCCATAGCGGGAGGTATCCCGCTTGCCCTCTTTCGGAGTTGGAAGCGATGCAGGATCTGGCCGCGGGGCGGCCTTCACTCTGCGAGGCTGGTGAGTGGGGAGTGCGTTGGTTGGTGGCTGTCGCTTACCGGCATCTGAAGATGCCGGCAACGTCAGCGCGCCCGCTGGGCGGTCAGCGGTGAGTGGTGAGTGGCCGCGGGTGCGTGGAGTTTCGCGGCGGGCGGCGTAACGCTGGCTATCGAGCGGGGCGCTCACGTGCGTCTGGCTGCTTGTCGTCTTCGAGTCCGAAGAACGCGCTCAACTCCGCTTCGCGCTCTTTGCGCGTTTGGGTTGGTCGGGCGCGGGACAGTTCCTGCCCCTTCGATGCGTTGACGCGCACCAGCCAGTAGCGTGCGTTGATGCAGACAACGCCGCGGCGCTCGGCCGTGAGCGCGTCGAAGTAGCCCTTGATCTTCAGCAGGGGTGACGGCGTGAATGTCGGCGCAGGGCCGAGCACGATGTAGTGGTGCGTGTCGATGTTCACCACGGCCACGCCGCCGGCGTGCTTGATGTCGAGCGCGTATTTCGGGGACCTGGGGACATCGACCGCCGCGATTACGGCCGCGGACTTTTCGTTGACTATGCGGATCGACGTGCCGGAACGGTGCGACCATGCCAGCACGACGTTTGGTCCGATGCGGCGCGGTACGGCGATGGCCCAGGCCTTCCATGCGTGCAGTTGGTGCGCGCGGCCGGTTTTGAAGTCGAGCGACCATGCGCCCTCCAGTGTCGCGTGCAGTCCTTCGTAGAGCGAGCGGTCGCAGATGTCGAGGTAGGCGTCGGGGAACTCCGATTGCCAGAGCACCTCTCCTGTGTGCTTGTCGATGCCGCGAACGGTGAGCAGCGCGGCGAACGGCAGGGTGAATGCGCCGAGCCCTGAATCGGGCGTGCTGTGCTGAATGGCGAGCGCGAGCGCATCGGGCGTATCGGTCAGGAACGCGTGTGTCGCTTCGTCTTTGTCCGTGTCGCGCACCCGCTTGGCGAACGGCGCGGCCGGCGGCAGCCGGAAGAGCCGCGACCAGAGGGGTTTTCCGTCGGATGCACGGTGGGCGACGAGCCGGCACCCGAGCCCGCTCTCGTGGAGCCGGGCGACGATCCGGCCTTCTCGATCGCACCAGATCGGGCGATCGGAGGCGGTTGAGATGTTGCGCCTCGCGCAGCGCTGGGCCCGTGACCGACGGTTGGCCTCTTTCGTCGTCCAGATCGTCTTGTCGCCCCGCTTGGCGCGAGTGTCGCCTCCGAAGCGGCCGTCGACCCAGAAGGTGCGTCCGCCCCCTTCGGCCATGCCCTGGTATCGGGGCGTTCCGTTTCCGTTGTCGGTGGGGTGGGGGCGCTTGGCCATGCCTGAGCTCTCGGGTTCGTCGTGCGGGGGGGCCGCTGCAGGAGGTTGGATTGAAGGCGCAGTTCGCGGCCCGGCTGGATGATCCGCTGACGGACGAGGTGGTGGTTGCAGAGGACGGGACGGGCGGGGTGGCCAGCGGCGATGGGCCGGTGGTGATCTATGACGTGCGTGCGCGGGTGTACCGGCCGACGCTGGGGCGCTTCATGCAGCAGGACCCGCTGGGGACGGGGGTGGTGGTGAGGGAGAGCCTCAGGTGGGGAGGGGAGAGGGCGTGGGTGCAGGCGGCGGGCGGGTTTGATGGCGGCCGCGCGTACCAGGATGGGCAGCATCGGATGGCGTTTGCGCGTGGTAACGGGGTGGGGAGGGGGGATGCGACGGGGTTGTTTGGGCTGCTGCCGATTGGCCCGACGACAGTGATGGATCTGTGGTCGAGCCACGCGGAGAACACACTGGAGGCAGGAAGCTCCGTCAGCGGATATGTGATGGAGATGTTCGGTGAGTACTCCCTCAATCAGCTGCTCGATGCTGAATGGGCAATGGACTGGAGTCAGCCCGACGACGGCTACAGCCGCTCTGCAAACTATGCAATGGGAACTGGCTCCTTCGCGGAGTCTTTGGACGAAGCGCCTGACCCTCAAGAAACAGTCCAATACTCGATGGCCGGCATTGACTGGGTCGATCCAGACGCAGCAGGGAAAGTCATGAACAGACTCTCGCCGCGCAATGCGCTGAAAGGAATTGGTATTTATGTAGTATTACACCCAGACACAAAGGACGTCCTCTATGTAGGGCGGTCATCCGATATGGCAGCTCGAACGGCAGTCCAAGCCGCCAGATTTGCGAAACTCGGCATCTCGCCCGTAATCATGGGGATTAAAACTGGCAACCGAAGTGCCGCCCGCGGACTTGAACAGTTGCTGATGGCCACCTACAAGCACGTAGGTGAGGCCGGCTACAATTTGACTAACGGCGTGAGCGGGAGCAGCTCGAAAGCAAAAACGGCAAAAGGTTATTATAACGCAATGCGGCACTTTGTCTCGCGGATAAGATGAGTACTCCGATCCAATACTCCCTTGGAGATTTGTTTGCTGTCCCTCTAAAACGAGGAGGGCATGGGATCGTTTCGCCCGTGCGTTGGAGTATTGCGGAACCACTAGGCAAGAGGGCCTTGCTTGTATATGGGTTTGACGGGGTTCATTCCCGACCTCCCACTGAGGGCGTTGTGCATGCTCTCACCCCGCTGAGCGCGGTACTGCTGGCGCATGTGCTTGATGAAGACCTTGTTCGCGGCAAGTACCCAAGAATTGGCACGATTTCGAATTTCCAAGTTGAGCAGTGGCCCAATCCGCCCTTCTGGATGCCGGGCCGCTTACTGATTACGACGAACAAGCGAACCCTTAATCAAAGGAACATTCAATCGAAGGGGTTTGTGAGTGATAACCTATTGAGTCGATTCCCGCCCGCGGCGGGCATTGGTGCTGCAAGCGTTCTCGAAACGCTGCTGGACATTGCGATCCGTGGCCCTCGACCTGAATCGGCGCGCAAATGGGAGGCGAAGCCGGATTGGCAGAAGGCAGCCATGGCGCCCCCTTACTACCGCGTGGATATCACCAACGCTGTATTGATGTTGTGGACCCGCACTGTCAAGAAGATTCGCAATAGTGGGATACACATAGTTGATTAAGGTCGCCAAAGGCGCGGGCGACCCGCACTTTCGGTGACAGGAGGGGATCACCCGTCGTGACCGGAAGGTGAACGCGGGGAGCGTGGTGGGGACGGACTTTGCGTCTGATGCGTCCGGGCATGCTGCCCAGCATGATCAACAACGAGTTGTCTGGGCTACACGGGAACCTGATGCAGGGTGTGGGTAACTACATCGCCAGCGCGGTTACCAGCATGTTCATGACGCAGCAGATCCAGGCCATGGCCAACTACGAGTGGGCCATGGACTGGAGTGCCGGTGATGATGACTACTTCGGGTCCGCACAGGACTCGGAGTACTACGATGCCGGGAACAGGCAGTACGAAGAGGATGATTCTGGGTATGAGGACTTTCAAGACGGCCCGGTAATGGCGGGCGTGTACAACACGCCAATGCAAATTGAGGACGCGGCAGGGGCTTGAAATCACGGGAAGCCTCCACATTACAAGATGATGGCGAGTGATGCCATCGCATGGATAGGCTTACACGGCGAAGGAAAGTACGGCAATTACGATATTACCTTTAACAAGTCCATTCGAGATGCCAATGGAAAGACAATCAAGACTCCCGACGGAAGGACATTCCGCGTAGATACCATAATCACTGACCGCCGCACTGGGAAGCTGGCATATGGAAATGAAGTAGGAAACACTCAAAGCCCCGCCGATTTGCGCAAGAGAGTAAAGGATGTAGACCGCTGGACTCCAAAGAAACTAAAGGGTCCGGGCTTTAGGATTAGGCCCATTTCGTTGCCGCCGCCTCTGGGTCCATTCCGTCGCAGGTAGGCGTGTATATAGAGACCGATATGTCTTCTGATACCTTCATCGCGGCCGTGTTTTTCTTTGAAGCACCACTTGACCGGCCGGGCGAGCTCTTTCTTGATGTCGTTAACGACGTTGTCTCGTCCAGCAGTACTGGAAAAGCGGTGACGTTCTCCTGCGAACCCCTAAAGCCGAGCAGTCAATGGGGCAAATGGGCAAGGCCCTTGCCTGCGCAGGTCGTCGCCGGTAACAAACGGGTGGCGGTGGACGATCCCCGCCTGGGCGTGCTTCGGAGTGCAACAAAAGCCACAGGCGCCATAAGTGCGGCTATCGATACCCCGCATCGGCCACGGGGGCCCATGGATGCTCGATGGCGTATCGGATATCGACGCGCAAGCGCATGGGCGAACGAGACGACAGAGCGCGAACTCACGGTTTTTTATGTGGGCTGGCGACGTGAGCTTGTCGATCCTGCAGCTTCCGGCACCCTCGCCGACGAGAAAACCTGGTTCCCACCCCATCTATTGCGAACAGTCAGTCGGATCGCTGCCGAACGACCCTATTACGGGTATGTCGACAATCAGTTGTATGACACTACCCAGGGGCTCTCGCTCTATGCAGGGCTTCGATGGTCAGCCATGGGCCGTCAATTCATGTTCGATCATGACCGTTGGATGCTTCCCGACACGGACCGTCTATCCCAGGTTCCTCGTGTCTTCTGGGGGAACTTCTTCGGTCCAAAGATGTGCCAGCGACTGACGTCCGATGTCATCGAAAAGTACGCTCGACTCAAACACCCCTCAACGTCCGGTGCCGCCGTCAGTCACGGGCAGATTGTCGAGCGGTATCCGGATGGCGGTCAATTTGTGACGCTCACTCGGGATGTACGGATGTGCCCACCAGACTCACCGCCAGAGGGGCACGTCTTTGCGAACATGCTCTTCTGGCATCGCGAACTATGCAAGCGAGGAATGATGGCATGATGGCCGCGGGTAGTCACCGGTCCGTGCTGGATCAGCACGCAGCCGTACGCGGCTGACGGGACGAACCTGGGTGACCCTGGGAAGCTGAAGGAGGAGATCGACCTTGAGCAGGAGATCGAGTGGCTGAGCACGATGGACCGGCTGTGGGTGTGGGACCCCAGCGACGTCGATCGGCTGGTGGCGGTGTACGGGGATGCGCCGGAGAACGGCGCACCATCAAACCCGCTGACGCGTGCGTGGCTGGCGGTGACGGACCTTGACGGTGCACCCATCGCGCTGCTGGACCACTCGACGGGGAGCGTGGTGACGCGTCAGGGGTTTGATGCGCAGGGGAACGTGGTGGGCCCTTCGCGGAGCGCGGTGGGGTGGGTGGGGGGGTTGTTGGCATTCGACCGACGTGTGAGCGTCGAATTGATCGCCCCCTTGTGCCACACTGCTGCCACCCGTTCGAGCACGCGGCACTCCGCGCAGGGGTGGATTCGTCGGTGACGCTGACGGCGCATCGTTTGCGCGGGGGGCCAATCGGCACGCAAAGGGCGCGGGCTTGATCAGGAACTTCCTGAACTACGGTCGTTTTCGGACCGACAAGAGCGGTGTTCTAACCCCCCGGCAGTGAGCATCTACCACTATGACTCCACCAGTACACGAAGCCGCCGCGCCCGCGCCAGCCCCCCCGGTCGGCAAACGCAAGTTTCGATTTGCGTGGCATCACTTGTACTTTGGGCTGGCGGGCTTTGATCTGCTGACAGTGGGAACGAGCCTCTATCTCAGCCACCACCTCAACTCGGTGTTTGAGCGATCGGTGCAGGCCAACGAGGTTGGGCTGCAGCGCATGGCCTCGTATGCGGAGCTGGGCCAACTCGCGTCGCTGGTGAATACACCGGGCAACGACGTTTTCGATTCGCGCGACGTCGCGCAAGAGCGTGGGCGCCTGACGGACGAGCTCAGGGTCTTCTCCGCCGCCATGGGGGAAGCGCGGCAAGACGCGTTAGCGATCAACGAGCCGGTCGGTCCTGCGCTGCGAGACGGGCTGAACGAGGTCGAGACCAAGATGACGTCGATGGTCGACGAGGCGCAGAGCATCTTCACCTTCTTCGACCGGAATGAGCCGGAGAAGGCCGGGGAGCGGATGGCCACGATGGACCGGCGGTACGCCGAGGTGCTCAGCGCGGTGCGGACGCTTCAGCAGGCGGCACGGGACGATCTTCAGGCCAAGGTACGGGAGCAGGCCGCGTACGCGGCGGACCTGCGGAGCCTTGAGTTGGTCATCGGCGGGGCGGTCGTGCTGATGATCGGGGGGATCGGCTACTACGGGCACCGGATGTCGCGCTCCATGCGGGAGAGCGCTCTTGCGATGGCCAAGTCCATGACCGCGGACCTGGCGGCAGCGAAGAGACGTGCCGAAGACTCACTCCGCGAGACTGAGGCGCTGCGCTTTACGGTCGACGCGCAGTCGATCGTCTCGGTGACGGACACGCGTGGGCAGATCATCGACATCAACGACACGTTCTGCCGCATCAGCGGTTACTCGCGAGCCGAGTTGCTTGGGCAGGACCACCGTGTGCTCAACTCGGGGAGGCACCCCAAGGCGTTCTGGGTGGAGATGTGGAGGACCGTCGCGGGTGGGGAGTCCTGGCGCGGCGAGGTCTGCAATCGTGCGAAGGACGGCTCGCTGTACTGGGT
>JAUXUZ010000572.1 GCA_030680655.1 Phycisphaerales bacterium | reverse complement strand
GGCGCTGGCCGTGCACAAGCTGACGACCGAGTGGCTTCCCGACACGATGCCGACCCCGCCGCAACCCGCCGCGCCGATCCGCTCCACGCGGCTGCGGCTGACGAACAACGACGAGAGGTTCACGCCTTGGCGGCCCCAGTTGCGCACGTGCCCGTTGACCACCGCGATCCCCGTGAGCGAGCCCCCCAGCACGGTGACGCCGTCGAAGCTGCCGGTGCCGGGGAGCATGGTGAGTTCAAAGCCGCACAGATCAAGCGTGACATCGCCCGAGGCGATCTCGATGCCGTGCTTGCCCGCGACGTTGAGGATGTTGTCGAGCAGGTAATAGGAGCCCGGCCGGGTGATCCGGAAGCGCGACGTGGCGTTGCCGGGGGTGTTGGCATCGCTCACCGCAACCCGCGGCTCAATCTCACCGAGCGGCTTGGTCGTCGGCCCCACCGGACCAGCGGGCGGGTCGATCGGTCCGGCCGTTCCGCGCGCACCCAGCGCTGCCATCCCTGCAAGACCCGCTGCACCCAGCAGAAGACGGCGGTCGATGTTGTCCATGCACAGACCCTACCTCAAACCGGGCGTGCGTGCAAGGGCGAATCATAGATGAAAAACGGGAAACCAAAGCTGCGTCTAGGGCAATCTGGAAACGCAGGCTCGCTTAACCGCCGGTGCGGGGAAAGAGGCACTCCCTCCGCTGCGCGGGCGAGGGGGTGAGGATCGACTGCGGCGCAAGAAGAAAGCCCCTGGATGGCCCGGGGCTTGGTCGTTCCGTTCTGCAAGCGTCTGTGGCCTCCCGCCTCAGATCACTTCTTGCTGTCCTTCACTTCAAAGTCGGCGTCGATCACATCGCTGCCGGCGGCGGCGTTTGGCTTGCCTTCGGCTTCGGAGGCCGCGGGCTGGGCGGGGTTGTCGGTGGCGTTCTTGGAGGCCTCGGCCTCGTAGACGGCCTTGCCAAGGTCGTACGACGCGGTCTCGAGGGCCTTGAGGGCCTTCTCGATGGAGTCCTTGTCCTCACCCTTGATGGCGGTCTCCAGGGCGCTGATGGCCGACTCGATCTTGCCGCGCGACTCCTGGCTCACCTTGGCGCCGTGCTCGTCGAGCGACTTGCGGGTCTGGATCACCGCGTGGTCGGCGCGGTTCTTCAGGTCAACCACCTCGCGGCGGGCCTTGTCCTCGGCGGCGTGCGCCTCGGCATCGCGTTTCATGCGCTCGATCTCGCCCTTATCGAGACCACCGCTGTTGGTGATCTTGATGTCGGCCTTCTTGCCCGTCCCCTTGTCGGCCGCGGTGACGGTGAGGATGCCGTTGGCGTCGAGGGCGAACTCGACTTCGATCTGCGGCACACCGCGCGGGGCCGGGGGCAGGCCGCCGAGCTCGAACTTGCCCAGCTCGCGGTTGTCCTTGGCGAACTCGCGCTCGCCTTGAAGGACGACGATCTGCACGCTCGGCTGGCTGTCGACGGCGGTGGAGAAGGTCTCCTTCTTGGAGGTGGGGATGGTGGTGTTGCGCTCGATGAGCTTGGTCATCACGCCGCCCATGGTCTCAACGCCCAGCGAGAGCGGGGTGACGTCCAGCAGCAGGATGTCCTTGACGGCGCCGGTGAGCACGCCCCCCTGGATGGCCGCGCCGATGGCGACGACCTCGTCGGGGTTGACGCTCTTGTTGGGCTCCTTGCCGAAGACCTCCTTGGCGATCTGGACGGCCCGGGGCATGCGCGTCGAGCCGCCGACGAGGACGACCTCGTCGAGCTTGCTCGCGTCGATCTTGGCATCCTTGAGGGCCGACTGGCACGGGCCGCGGAGGCGCTCGAAGAGGCTCTTGGTGAGGTCCTCGAACTTGGCGCGGGTAAGCGTGACCTGCAGGTGCTTGGGGCCGTTGGCATCGGCGGTGATGAAGGGAAGGTTGACCGACGTCTCGTTCATGGTCGAGAGCTCGATCTTGGCCTTCTCAGCGCCCTCCTTGAGGCGCTGCAGGGCCATGGGGTCCTTGCGGATGTCGATCCCTTCCTTCTTGCGGAACTCCTCGGCGATGTAGTCCATCAGGGTCTGGTCCCAGTCGTCGCCGCCAAGGTGCGTGTCGCCGTTGGTGGCGAGCACCTCGAAGACGCCCTCGCCGATGTCGAGGATGGAGACGTCAAACGTGCCGCCGCCGAGGTCGAAGACGGCGATCTTCTGGTTGGTCTTGCCCTTGTCCATGCCGTAGGCGAGGGCCGCGGCGGTGGGCTCGTTGATGATGCGCTCGACGGTGAGGCCGGCGATCTCACCGGCGTCCTTGGTCGCCTGGCGCTGGGCATCGTTAAAGTAGGCGGGGACGGTGATGACCGCGCGGGTGACGGTCTCGCCGAGATACTCCTCGGCGGTCTTCTTGAGGTCCTGCAGGATGAACGCGGAGACCTGCTGGGGCGTGAACTCGCCCTGGTTGACGGTGGTCTTGACGAAGGCGTCGGCGGCGCCCTGCACGGTGTACGGCACAAGCTTCTCTTCGCTCTCGACCTCGGAGTGCCGGCGGCCCATGAAGCGCTTGATCGAGAAGATGGTGTTCTTGGGGTTGGTCACCTGCTGGTGCTTGGCCTGCTGACCGATGAGCCGCTCACCCTTGTCGGTGAAGCCGACGACCGACGGTGTGATCCGCGAGCCGCTGGAGTTGATGAGCACCTTGGGGGTGCCGCCCTCCATGATGGCGACGACGGAGTTGGTGGTGCCCAGGTCGATGCCGATGATCTTGCTTGAGTTGGTGGCCATAGTTTTTCCCCTCGGGGCTGGTGGTTGATCTGACGCGGCCCGTCCGCCTCGGGAACGGCCCGCTGCCGAGAAGATGGCAACCCCCGTGCCAGCCGAACCTGCCGCGGCGGCGATTGCGGGTGCCCGGATGTGGATTCTGGCACCCCCGTGTGAACGGGACTTAAGGATGAAGGAGGAAAGGCTGTCGGCCACGAGTCGCGAGCGTCGAGGGGGTGCCAGAATGGCAGTCTGGCTATGCTCTGCCCCGCGTTTGCGGATGATTCACGGATCGGTTACCGTTTGGTGAGCAAACGCACTCGGTTTGAACGCTCTCCGCCTTTCCCCGTCCCCCCGTCCCCCTGCCTCCCGCCCCCACGTGCCGCATCTCCCCGCACCTGGCAGATCGTGCCGCCGCTTGCGAAAGAACGACTATGGCCGGACCGACATCAGAGACCGCTCCCGTCTCCGTCACACCGTCAGTATTTGGGCCGGGCGTGCCGCCGATCCACGCCGGTGCCACCGCTGAAGAGAAGGATGCGCACTGGTTCAAGCACGTTTACCAGGGCGACAAGATGCCGCAGCTCACCTGGCGAGCGGTGCTCACCGGCGGCATCCTGGGCATGATGCTGGCGGCCAGCAATCTCTACACCACCCTGAACATCGGCTGGGCGTTCGGTGTCGCGATCACCGCGAGCGTGATCAGCTATGTCTTCTGGACGGTCATCACGCCGCTGGTGGGCTGCCGCAAGATGACGATCCTCGAGACCAACGGCCTGGCGAGCACCGCCAGCGCGGCGGGGTACTCCACCGGTTCGACCATCGCGACGAGGTTCGGCGCGCTGGTGCTGCTGACTGTCCCGCCGATCGGGGAGACAGCTGAAACGATGAAGACCTGGGACATCCACCCCGCCTGGCTGGTGGTCACTTTCACGCTGCTGACGGGGCTGATGGGCGTGTTCCTGGCGATCCCGATGAAGCGCCAGATGATCAACCACGAGCAGCTGGCATTCCCGACGGGCATCGCCGCCGCGGAGACGCTGCGCAGCCTCTACAGCCAGAGCAAGGAGGCCGCCCGGAAGGCCTACGTGCTGCTCGCCGGTCTTGCCATCGGCGCGGTTGTGGCCTTCCTGCGAGCGGGGACCGGCACGTTCCAGTTCCTCGATTCGTTCTACGCCAAGACCAACCTGATGATCCCCGAGCACCTGCCGCACGGGGGCTTCGCGAAGGCGAACGGCAAAGAGGTGTACGGGTTCAGCGTGGACACCAGCGTGCTGCTGGTGGCCGCGGGCATGATCGTGGGCATGCGGGTGAGCCTCTCCATGCTGCTGGGTTCGGCGATCCTGTACTTCTGGCTGGGGCCGACACTGGTGGGCATGGACGTGGCCAACGAGGGCACGGCGAACTACATCCCCTCGATCGACACGATCGCCGGGGGCACCCTGTACCACTACCCGCGCTGGGGCCTCTGGGGCGGCACAGCCATCCTGGTGATGGCGAGCCTGACGGCGCTGGCGTTCCAGTGGAAGACGATCGTCCGTGCGTTCACCCGGGTGGCCGAGGTCGGGACGGTTCAGACCGATGCGTCTGTGCAGGTCGAAATGAAGAAGGTCGAAGTCCCGTTCATCTGGATGGTGATCGGCATGATCCCCATCACGATCGGGATGCTCATCTTGCAGGTCATCGCGTTCGACATCGCCTGGTGGGCGGGCCTGATCGCCGTTGGGATGTCGTTCGTGCTCTCGCTGGTGGCGAGCCG
>JAUXUZ010000558.1 GCA_030680655.1 Phycisphaerales bacterium | reverse complement strand
CGAGAGCATCCAGAGCCGTAGGCGCTCGTGCCATCGCATCTGCACGCGGTCGAACGCGGAGCGGTCGTAGAAGTTGACGTACACGAAGGGCATTACTTGGCCTTCTTCTTGTACGTCGCACGCGGCCTGCCTTTGTCCGAGCGGGTGCCTGACGTAGAGCGAGGGTCTTCCATGTACTCGGACAGGTCTTCAGGCTCCATCGCTTCGTCTACTTCGTTGTCGTATTCAGCGACCGTGCGTATCTCAGCCTCAACCGTCCGAACGTCTCGCTGCATATTCAAGAGCAAGCGGTCGGCGTCGGCGCGGGCGCGGGCAACCGCCTCTAAGGGCGTGCTTCCGCGTGCGATCAGTTTCAAGGCGGGGATGCACGCCTCATAGCGAGGCTCTTTCCCTTTGACCAAAATAGAAATCTCTGCTGGCATCTCTCTCTCCTCTATCACACATCGGCCAGAAGAGAAAACCTGCCACCGCCCGCGCCCAGAAAAAAAGATGCAGGGAATTGTGGCCTGCTGCTGGAACGTCCCGCAGTGTGTGCCCGCCCAATGTCGGGCCTAGGAGATTAAAGATGGCAGCTACGACGATCACGCGAGACTTTGAGGCGGTTGAGAAGCAAGCGGCTAAGGCGGTCGGACAGGCGCAGGAGAAGGCGAAGAAACTGCTGAGCGCCCACGTCGCCAAGATCGACTTCGCGGCGCAGGAGAAGAAACTGCTTGCCGAGTTGTTGGACCTCTACGGCATCGCGCGCACCGCGACCGAGCGAGGGGTCCAGGTCGACTTCCGTCCTGACTGGCGCACAGCGGCCCTCAGGACCGTTCAGGCGAAGGCACCGCGCACGGGCGGCGGCGGGAAGGGGAAGAAGGCCGAAGCCGTCCTGGCGGCGATAAAGGCGGCTGGGCGGCCTCTGTCGGTCGAGGAGTTGGTGAAGGCCACGCAGATGGCGGAGAAGAGCCTCCGCCAGATGGTTTTCTCCCTGACCAAGAGCAACCGCCTTGTGAGCATGAAGCGGAGCGGCGACGGCTTCGCGGCAGCGGCCAAGGGCGAGGGGGGCAAGAGGGGCGAGAGAGGCGGCTACTACGACGTTGGCAGGTGATTTGTGGGGAGATTGGGCGTACCGTTCGCCCCAAAGGGCAACGGCCCAATTTAGTCGGTTTTTGAGAGAAATGGCCCTAGGCCGGTATGACGGTAAAAGGGACACGCGGAAAAGCCTAGAAAACAAGTGGTTTTTTACATTCGGGGCGGTAACTCAATTGGTAGAGTGCCAGCTTTGCAAGCTGGAAGTTGAGGGTTCGAGTCCCTTCCGCTCCATTTGGTCGTCGCGCGAGGAGGAGGGGAGGGGGGGGAAAGGGCCAAAGGACAAGGCCGATAGGAACGCCCCGAGCGCGTGCGTCTCGTGGTCTTGTTCGTCTGCCTTGAACCGGTGACTCACCACTCGTCGCTCAGACCTTCGAGCGTTTCTTTGATAGGGTCGGGGCGATTGGGGTTCGGGTGGCAGGGGGTCGGCGAGGCCCGGACCCATGGAGGCCAAGGGCGCGAGACACTGGACAACCCGCTGGGCCTATTCTGTCGCGCCACGTTCCTGAAACACCCACTCTTTGGTATGCTCGCCCGCATGATGTTCCGGCCCGATCGATCGGCGTGGCATGGAAAGTCGCAGCGGCGGTCGGCGCTGGTGCTGGCGTGCGCGCTGGGGATGCTCGGGCTCGCGAGCATCGGACAGCTTGCTTTGAAGCAATCGCCGGTGACCGTCAAGCTCGGCTCAACTTCAACGCGCGGGTCCATCACCTGCATGTCGGCGACGGGAGACCGTGTCGAGCGGATCAGCTATGACTTTTACCTTGGGACGAACGGAAGTGGCCACCTGCCAACCGGCACCACTGTGCGGGTGGCCCTGTGGAATGTGCCAGTCGAAGACGCTTACCCAGGTAACAAGCCGACGTTGGAGGAAGCGCAGCAGACGATCCGTGATGAATTTGCGGCGGTGTGCGCGAAGCACGGCTGCCCAAAGATCACCACGCTGATTGACCCATCCACAGGGGCAGGCGGGCTGCACATCCCGCACACCGAGTACGCCGCCCTCAGGATGTGGCAGAGCATTTTGGATCCAGCGTTCGGGTTGTCGGTGCTGGTCGCAATCGCCGCTGCGTTTGACCTGTGCGTCACCACCGTGAGGCGGTGGCTCGCGGAGCGGGCCTTGCCGCCGTGGTGTTGCCTGCGTTGCGGCTACGACCTGCGCGGGCTCTCAAGCCGCAACTGCCCAGAGTGCGGCGGGCCGGGGCGGCGATAGGGGGCAGGAGCGCGGTGCTAAAGGTCGCTTTGGGACTTCGGTGGGCCTTGGGGCGTCTGCCGCTCAAGGCCAAGGCATGCTTTTGGTGAGGAGGGTCGCTGTGCGCGACCGCTCTCCGCCGATCCGGCGCATCGGTTTCGCGCTGGCGTTCCCCTTTCATCCCCACCCATCTCTCTCTCCTTCCCCCCTCCTCCTTCGATACCTTCGGTTACTTCGTTGTAGAGAACGATTGGCTCTGCGCGCGTGGATGCTTCGCCGCTTCGAGACCTTTGAGTCTCTTTGAGCCCTTTGAGTTCCTGCCTTCCTCGGTGTGCTTGTTGACCTCTGTGGTAAAGCTGTCTTGAACGGGCGTGCGTGCGGATCGGGCTCGGCGGGTGGGTGAGGTGGATGGTGCTGAGCCTCCGGCTGGCTACTTGGCTTCCGGCTTTCGTGCGCCCGCTCCCGAAAGCACGGTCCAAGCCGGTCGGGCCTCTGTTTGGTCGGGCCTCTGTTTGTTGAGTTGCTGTATGGGCCGGGTCGTTGCGAGGGCCGGAATTCAGCCCCGAAATGTGTGTGCGCGGGCCGCGGTTTGAAGTACACTCGATCCATGAGCCCCTCCGCCCGCCGCCGTCTGGATGCGTCCCGTCTCACCCGGCCTCACGCTTCCTGCCGCCCGCCCTCCTCGCCTCGCGCCCTCACTGCGCTGGCGGTTGCCGCGGTGGTGCTGACCTGCGCCGCAAGCCGCACGCGCGCTGACACGTGGGTGTTTGATAGCCAGACCGGCCTGGTCAAGCGCGACGGCGCCATCGTCATCGACTTCAACGGTGCGCCGATCGTCAACGCGCCCGGTGGCGACGGGGTCACCGCGTGGGCAATCCTGGGGAGCGTGTCGCTGGGGAGCATCGACAAGATCAAGTTCACCGGCACATCGCTGGCCCGGCTGCACATCGCCGGCAACCTCACCCTCGCCGGCGGCGCAGAGATCTCCGCCAATGCCGAGGATCGCAGCGGTGTCTGCGGCGGCGGTGACGGCGCAGAGGGTGGTGGCGGCGGCAACGGCGGCGACGGCGGCACCGGGTTCGGCAGCCCGGGCGGAGGGGGCACACCGATCCCGGGCGCACCCGGTCAGGCTGGGTCGGGGCAGGCGGGCGGCATCGGCGGGCAGGTGCCGCGCATGGGTGGCAACGGTGGCAACGGGCAGTTGGCCACCGGTCAGGGCGGCGGCTCTGGACTCTCGCGCGGCATCGGTGGCAATGGGGATGGCGGCATGATCGGAGGGGACGGCGGCACGGGTTCACCCGGGTTGAACAGCGGCGCAACCCCCGGGGCTCCCGGC
>JAUXUZ010000556.1 GCA_030680655.1 Phycisphaerales bacterium | reverse complement strand
ACCGGGAGGCGTTTCGAGGTTGGCGATCGGGGTGGGCAACGGGGAATTCCTCCAACGGCGAGTCTCGGCTCACACAGTTCTTTCACACCACAACGGTATCCCCGCGCAGTTCCGCCGCCACCGGGGTATGGCCTTGGCAATAGCGCCGCAAAGCATCCACAGCGCTCATTTCCAGATCGCGGCGGTTGCGCCCGACCTTCGCGGGTACGCCCTGCTCGGTTACAAACGCCGCGTGATAGAGCCGATCCGGTTGCACAGGTTGGCCGAGGGCGAACAGTTCCTGAAGCCGGCCTCCCCTTGGGTTCTCCAGCTTGATGCACAGACGCAGCCCGACGGAGCGTTTGAGATACCCGCCCATCTGTCGGTAGGGGTCTGCGGCCACGCTTTGCTCAAGGTTCTGCTCGATCATGGCACGCAACTCTTGGCCCGTGAGTTCGACCACGGAGACGGGAGGATTGCCTGGAATGATGTTCCACAGGTCGTTCAGGCGGATGGGCCCGCGCGGCACCGGAGCCCCATATCGCCAGCCATTCGAGAAGGCGATCCCCGTACCCGCCGCTTCTGAAATGGCCCCCAGCAACAGGTTGTCCATGGTGGATTCAAGGAAGGTTGCGCGGTTGAGGTCCGTCGCGGTGTGGCCCACGACCTCCGCGAGGAGTTGCCGATGTGGCACCATCGTCTGTTCAACAGCGGCAAACACGGCGGGGTGATCCGTGAACGTGTCATCCACCGGGATCAACTGGTGGCCGACCACACGAACGTCGGCCCGGTCAATTTCCAAGTCGATTCGCCCTACAAAGTCACCGTGGCAGCCCGATTGAATGATGGCCGTCTTCCCCACCATGAACGGCTCGTGGAGGCGGTTGTGCGTGTGTCCGCTGAGAACAACGTCGATGCCCGAGACCTCTCCCGCGAGCTTGACGTCCTGCGGGAACCCCAAGTGGGAGAGCGCTACCACCACGTCGGCACGCCCCTCCCCGCGGAGATGCGCAATATGCCCAGGCAGTTCCTCGTTCCCCAGCGTGAAACGCAGCCCTTGGCTGAAGTGCTTGGGCATCGTCTTATCCACGATGGTGGCGGCTATACCCACGATGCCGATACGAACGCCCTCCCGCTCGATGAGCCGAGTGGGCGGGAAAGCCAGCTTGCCGGTTGCCGTGTCGTAACAGTTGCACGCGAGGAACGGGTAGTTGAGGCGGCCCGCGATTTCACTGAGGCGGTCGATGCCCCACGCAAAGTCCCAGTGGCCCGTCCAGGCGTCGAGTCCGAGCAGATTGAGCGGCTCTATGATCGCTTCCCCGCGGGTATGTACCGCCGGATAGGTTCCGTGGATGGTGTCCCCGCTGTCGAGCGTGACGACCGCTCCGACCGCGGTGCGCCGTACTTGATCAAGCACCGATGCGATGCGTGCCAATCCGCCGCCCATGCGATGCGTCAACCCGCTGCCCTCCCAGAACAGACACGGATGCGGCTCAAGATACCCGTGTGTATCGTTGATTTGCAGGAGGGTGAGGGACCGCATACCGAAGGGTAGGGAGTTGGGTCGAAGTCGCGGCTGCGACGGTGGCGGCATGAGGCCCTGAGATGGAGTGAACCAAGAGGTTGGGCATCGCCCGAATCGTCTGGGGCTGCCGGCCGTAGAACGCCGAAACGCGAGACTCTGAGATCTGGTCCCCAAAAGCGGCGATCCCGATGTACTGCGGGCCTTGACCGTGTCTCACGACTTCATCCTCCTACGACCTGCGTTCAG
>JAUXUZ010000555.1 GCA_030680655.1 Phycisphaerales bacterium | reverse complement strand
CAACTGACCGCCTCGCTCGTGCTGGCCGCTGCCGTGGCCGCGGCCCCTTCCAACGTGTTCGGCGCTGCGCAGCCCGCCAAGGCCGCGCCCACGTACGTCGAGATCCCGATCAAGGGCGCCTTCGGTGAAGAGGTCTTCGCCCCCGGCGTCTACCGCGCGCTGAACGAGGCGAAGAGCCGGCGGATCAAGCACGCGGTCTTCGTGGTCGACTCACCCGGCGGCGTGGTGGCCGACGCGATGGCCATCCAGAAGGTGATGGACCAGTTCGAGAACGACATCACCTACCACTGCGTGATCGTGCGCGGGATCAGCGCATCGATGGCCGTCGTCTCGGGCTGCCGCGACGTCTTCATGCCAGACGGCAGCGCCACCGGCGCCGCCGTCTCGTTCAGAACCAACACCGAAACCGGCAACGCCGAGGTTGACGCGAAGATGAACGCGGCCTGGGCGTCGCAGCTGGCGGCCCGAGCGGACATGCACGGCCAGCCGGGCGTGATATACCGGGCGATGGTCGAGAAGCCCGCCGAGGTGTGGTGGGGCAAGAACGCCGCGGGCAAGCAGGTGCTCGCGGCGAGCAGCAGCGGCCTGGAGGAGGCCGAGCAGGTCGATTCGGCCGAATCGGTGCTGGCGCTGACGGTGACGCAGGCGGTCAAGTACGGGTTCGCACGCACGATCAAGTCGGCCGATGGCAGCGGCGTGGGAGCGTTGATCGGCGTGACGGACTGGGTGCCCGCGACCGACCTTGGCGCCAAGGCGATGAAGGCGGGCGCCACCGAGGTGAACGCCAAGAAGGGCGAGGTCCAGCGGACGGTGGAGAGCTTCGACAAGTACCACAAGGAGATCCAGACCGAGATCCAGCGCTACAACACGCTGATCCAGCGGTCGGGCGACGCCTCGTCGCTGCGCAGCGCGGGCGAGTCGCTGCAGAAGATCCGCAACAACCAGCGCCTGATGGAGTCGCTGGCCAACATGTTCCCGCAGAAGGGGCGCGACTGGCTCAAGTCGCGGCGCATCGACGAGAACCTGTTCACGGAGACGCTCGAGGTGCCGCAGCTGACGATCGATATCGACGCGGCGCAGCGCGCCCTGGCCGCGATGATCGCGCAGCTCAACCGCCGGCGGTGAGGCGGCCTCTGAGCATCGCACCACAAACGAACAAGCCCCGGCGCGTGTGCACCGGGGCTTGTGTTCTTTCTTCGACTCATTGCTCGTGACTCATCGCTGATCGCTTCTCTCGCGACTCGCGACTCAGCACTCACAACTCTGTCTATCAAATGGAGCCGGGGGGAATCGAACCCCCGTGTCGAACAGTCTGCTGAACGCTTCTACATGCGTAGCACGATGATTTGCGTTCGGTTGCGGCACGCCCTCGGCAGGCTTGACGCTTCCTATCGCCCGATGACTCCTCGCGCTCATACTCGGGAGAACCCTCTGAGCGCCAGCCCGTTGTCTTCGTCACCACGCGGCCACGGGCCGAGCTGCGCAGGACGGGCTACCTAAAAATTAGGCAGCGAGAGCGTAGTTGTTATTGGCAACTATTTTTGTGCATGATTTTTACGTGGCCTTCATGCTCCACGGCACGCGACGTTCAGCGTCACATGTTCGGTCGAATCCATATCGGCCCCGGTTGTCAAAGAACTGACGGGGATGATACGCGGGCGGGGAGGGTGGGGTTCGATCGCTCACCCTCCCGCTCCCAGTGGATAATGCACGAACGCGTGGAGCAGGTTTCCAACCTGCCCGGCTTTTCCAGTGATCGAGCCCCATGGTTGATCCCCATCCATGATCAACGGATGTCGGGACCGTGCACGGAGACGGGCCTCAATTGGGCAGGTTAAAAACCTGCCCCACGATCTCTCTGCATAATCCTCTGGGAGCGGGAGGGTTGAGAGGCGTCTAGTGCTTCAGCCGCGGGCCGACGAAGGCGGCCTCGCTCAGCACCAGCTTGGCCACCGGTGTTCCTGCGCCGGCGTTGGCCTCGATCACCGCGTTCACCCAGTCGTCGCCCGCCGTCTGCCTGGCGCTGCGCACCTGCTGGGGCGAGATGGCCCACGTGTGCCCGTCAACGGTGGCCGCGATGCGCACCTGCCCCTTGGCCATGACGAGCGTGACGGTCGAGCCCGGGGTCACCTCACCCTCGAGCCCGCCCTCCATCACCGGCGTCTTGACGCACACAAACGTCGGGCTCCCCTCGCTCTTGACGCCCTCGCCGCCGGCTGCGAGGCTGGCGCAGTAGGCGGTCTGGGCATCAAGCTCGCGCGGGGCGAGCGCTGAGCCGGAACGGTCGGTGACCATGTACTGCACCATCGCGCGGTACTCGTCCGCATTGGAGTTGATGGCGATGTTGTGGTCGGCGATGAGCTTGCCGTACGGCCCGTGGCAGGCCACGCACTGGGTGTTGAAGTAGGTGATCGGGCCGATCGTCAGCGGCTCGGCCCAGGAGGTCGCGGCGGGCTTGGGCGGCGTAAAGGGGGCCTTCTCGCACGCGCCCGCCAGCAGGCCCCCCACCGCCGACAAGGCCAGAAGGCAGTTTTTCGCGGTGGTCATCACGGGCCAAGCGTATGGAACGCATTACCGGCGGACATTGCTGGCCGCGGGCGTTTGTGTGGTCCATGATTCACCGTGCCGCACCAGCCCCTTCCCCCCCACCCCCGTAGCCGCGCTGCCTTTACGCTCATCGAGCTGCTGGTGGTGATCGCGATCATCGCGCTGCTGGTGGGAATCCTGCTGCCTGCGCTGGCCGGTGCCCGCAGCGCCGCCCGCGCCACGCAGTGCCTCAGCAACCTGCGTCAGAACGGGCTGGTGGTTCAGGAGTACGCCAACGACAGCCGCGGCTACTCACCGGCGGTCGGGCAGCCGTACACCGCGCTGCCGATGTGGGCGCTGGTGATCCAGGAGGCGTACGGGCGGCAAGGGACGACGGGCGCGGAGCTCTACTCCGACGCGTCGAGCCTGATCTGCCCGTCGAACAAGGACACCGGCGACGGGCGGACGATGAACCGCTGCTACGCGATGAACGCGACGGGGCACGCGCGCAGCAGCGGCGGCTTCCCCAGCGACCCCAACGACTACGACGACGCCGCGGCGATCGCCGACCCGACCAAGCGCGTCCACCTGCGGATGGATATGGCCGCCGACCCGACGAAAGCGGCGCTGTTTGTCGACTCGCTCTTCCTGCCAGGCTCGGGGGCTGCGCAGCCGCGCAGCGCGGGGCAGATCGACTTCCGCCAGCCGACACACGTGAGCACGCGGCTGGGGTGGGTGCACGGGGGGAAGGCGAACAGGTCGTTTAACGGGGTGTTCTTTGACGGGTCGGCGCGGGCGGTGACGGGGACGCCGTTGGCGGACTGGTTTGCGCTGCCAGTGCCTTGAGCCCTCTCCCAGCTCGCTGGGAGAGGGTGGCGGAGCCTTGGCGACGCCGGGTGAGGGTGCTTTAGGGGTGGCGGGCAAAGACGTAAGGCAGGGGAACCCTCATCCGCCCTCGCAGAGCCT
>JAUXUZ010000548.1 GCA_030680655.1 Phycisphaerales bacterium | reverse complement strand
ACCACTGAAGGTGAACCGGGTTCACCTGCGCCCGCGCCGAAGTGCAGGCAACAAGGCTCGCGGCCGCCAAGGCTGCCCGCTTCACCATCCATCGCTTGTTCAACACATCCGGCATCGGCACCTTTCAGCCCGGCGACGCTGCCGCCCGAGGCTTGATCCTCCACCCACCATACAGAATGTAAACCAGAACCGGCCGCGGGGCCAGCAATCAGGGCACCAATTCCGGTGGTCCTGCGCCTGCACCCTCCGCCGAGCGGCGGTTTCTTCGCAATCTACCGCTCGTCGGCCACAATCGGGGAATTCCCGAGGGTGACGGCTTCACGAGCACCCACCCGCACGATCTTCCGGCAGAAGCGGTCAAACTCGCCGCCGATAGCCGTCAGGTCCTTACCGAAATAGGCCCGGAACGCCTCTGTCGGGGCCGCAGACGCCAGCAGGCGCGGACGGTCGGCGTTTGCGGGCTGCTTGAGGTGGGCGAGCACGGTTGCCCGCAGGTTGCCGCTGGCCGCATCCTGCAGCATCTGCCGGAACGCCGGGCGATACTTGCCACCCTCCCCCTCGTTCAGGAAGTGAACCAGCGCCCACGCCTCGGAATACCAGAGCACCGGGCCGTCGTTCACGCCGCCGGCCGCTGGCGTAACTCCAGCCGCCCCAAACTGCTGCTCCCCCATCGCGCCCCGCATGCCGATCATCTGATTCGGTGAACTGGCCAGCACGGCCTCAAGCGGCATCAAGGCGTTGTCTTTCACCGCCACCCGCAGCCGATCAAACCGCGCGATGTTGGCCCAGCCCGAGAACCGCGGCGCAGCGCCGTTCCATCGGTGCCCCTCCATGTAGGTCGCGAGCCCCTCCTCGGCCCACATCGGCAGCGTCTCGGCGAAGGTCGTCTGCGTGTACGCGTGCCACGCCTCGTGCGCTGCGATTGACATGGTGTCGAACGCACCGATGTCGTACAGCAGGCTCTTGCCCTGCGTCGTGAACCCGCCACGCCGGATGCCGTTGACCACCGCGTGCCCGCGCTCACCCAGCACGCTGAACGTCAGCGCCTGCCACTGCGCCCGGTCGTTCATCACGTACACGTCCAGCGGGCGTGCCGGGGCCGGCAGTGACCCGACCGCTGTGCGGTAGTTCGCGAGCGCCGCCTCAAGAAAGGCGGGCATGCGCTGCGTGATGACGTTCGACCGCTCGGTGGTGTACACGACGAAGTTGTCGGTCATCAGCGACCGCCCCTGATCGTTGTTGAACGACCACGCTCCAACCTGGCGCACCACGCTCACGCTCGCCGTGTCGCTGGGGTTGTACGAGGGCGGCGTGCCAGGGATAGCGGTGAACGACGGTGCAACACCCTCTCCCGAGGGTCGCCCCGTTCCCGGCTGCGCGCAGGCCGCGACCGCTGCGGCCAGGATCAGCGCAGCGAGTCCAGTTCGTCTTGTAGCTTCTTCAGGGCTGATGTGGATTCCTCGACGAGTTTCGCGGGTGCCCGCTGAACATACCCCGGATTCCCCAGCCGGGCCTTGATGATATCGATTTCCCGGACAAGTTCTGAAACTCTTTTCGCCTTTCGGTCACTCTCGGCCCCGGCGTCAACCGCGTCGGCAAGGTCGCTGAGGGCGATATCACGATCAAGCACGCGGATCCGCGCCGCGGCCGTTGCCGCTTCCACGTTATCGGCCCGCACCGTGCCGATCCCCGCAAGGTTGTGCACCCAGCTCAATGCGTCAGCGCCCGCACCCGCGGCCAACTCCGCGGCAAGGTCCGCAGGAATATGAGCGGTGATCCGCCGCTTGAACGGCACCTTGTGCTCCGACCGCACCTCGCGCACCGCCGTCACAAACGTGCGCAGCCGCTCGAACTCGGCCTCCGCAGCCGGGTCACGCAGCGACACCGCGGCAGTCGGCCACCCCGCGGTGCACAGCAGACCGCCCTTGCAAGACGGCCCCAGCCCCAACTCGCTGATCGGCGCGACGGGCAGGTCCGTAACGTGGACCCACAGCGCCTCGGTGATGTACGGCATTGCGGGATGGGCCAGCCGCAGCACAGTGTTGATGCTGTGGGCGAGCACGGCCTGCTGCGCCGGGTCGTTCTTGAGCGTCGGCTTGACGGCCTCCAGGTACCAGTCGCACAGGTCGCGGTAGATAAAGTCGTACAGCGCGACGGCGTACCCGCTGTAGTCGTACGTGGCGATCGCTTCATCCACCGCGCGTACGGTC
>JAUXUZ010000019.1 GCA_030680655.1 Phycisphaerales bacterium | reverse complement strand
AGCCTCCGGCGACCTCTCCCGCTAGGAGCGGGAGAGGTGGGCGCGGGGCCACCTCGTTCATTCCGGCGACGGGCTCATCGGCCGTCGCCGTTACGGTTTTTTTGCGGGGGCTGCCGTTCGCGCGGGTGTGGTGACGACCGTGGGGCGCGCCGGTGCGCCGGCGGCGCCGGTGACCAGCGCGGTGACGTCGGCGAACTTCTCGGCCATGGCGAGGCGGACGATGAGCGCATCGACCAGGGCGCGGGGGAAGGAGCTGGACTTGGCGCGGCCCGCGACCGACTCGACCAGGGTGATCATGTGGACGAGGCCGGCGGCGTCGAATCGTGCGGCCTGGCGGGCGGCGATGGCGCGTGACTCGTCGGAGAGCTCGACGAGGGAGGTCTCGGGCCCGCAGGCGGAGAGGACCATGAGGTCGCGGAAGCGCTCGGCGAGGGTGGAGAGCAGCTGATCGATCGACACGCCCTTAGTCATCAGCGCGCCGGTGACGTCGAGGGCCTGGGCGGCGTCGGCGGCGGCGATGGCGTCGACGAGCGAAGCGACCACGTCACGGTCGGGGAGCCCGAGCAGGCGCTCGAGCATGGGGAGGGTGAGCTTCTTCTCGCCGGCGGCGATGAGGCGGTCGAGCAGGCTGAGGGCGTCGCGCATCGAGCCGTTGCCGAGGCGGGCAACCTGGAAGAGGAGCTCCTCCTCGGCGGAGAAGCCTTCTTTTTTGAGGATGGCGGCCAGGTGCGCAGCGATCTGCGGGACGCCGATGTTGCGGAAATCGAAGCGCTGGCAGCGGCTCTGGATGGTGGCGGGGACCTTGTGGGTCTCGGTGGTGCAGAGGATGAAGACGACGTGGGCGGGGGGCTCCTCCATGGTCTTGAGCAGCGCGTTGAACGCAGCGGTCGAGAGCATGTGGCACTCGTCGATGATGTAGATCTTGCGGCGGCCACGCATAGGGGCGTAGACGGAGTTGGCGATCAGGTCGCGGGCCTCGTCAACGCCGGAGTTGCTGGCGGCGTCGATCTCGATGGTGTCGGTGTCCTGGCCGGAGAGGATGGCCTTGCGGATGGCGGGCTCGGCCTCGGGGTTGTTGATGGCGTCGGCGAAGAGGCGTGCGGAGGAGGTCTTTCCGACGCCGCGGGTGCCGGTGAAGAGGTAGGCGTGGGCGACGCGTCCGAGCTTGATGGCCGTCAGCAGGGTGTTGACGGTGGCCTCCTGACCGACGAGCTGGTCGAAGGTCTGGGAGCGGTATTTGCGTGCGAGGACGAGGTAGGAAGACATGGCCTGCCAGCGTATCAGGGCGGGAAAAGGTCCGGGGGGCGTCGGCCGAAAATTGACGCAACCGCGTTCGGCAAAGGGCGTTTAACGCAGCAGGGGCGGGTCGAACCTGCCGGCTGGCGTTTCAAGGGCAAATTCCTGCTTCCACCGACAGACGAGCCCGAAGCCGACAAGGGCTACTACGGCGATGCCTCCCAGCGCAATCGGCCAGAGGCCCGGTTCCACGCACACTCGCCAGACGGCAAAGACCACGACCGCGGCCAGCATCAGCAACAACCGAGCGATGATGTTGCGGCTTGGCTTGGCCCGCAGCAGAAACACCGGGAGGGAATACACCGCCGAATTGGAGAACAGATGCTGCAGCTGGATGGAGGCCGGGGGAGCGGTTTGCGTCATCGCCAGCCACAGGACGTGGACGGCATACAGAACACCTACCACCAGAGGGTAAATCACCAGCGCGTCGCGCACACCACGAAGGGCCTCGATCGCCAGTGCTTTGCGCCAAGTTGAAATGGTCACTGTCATGAACGCCCCGTGGTTGACGGCCAGGACACCGATGGCCCGGCCGACGCCGCTTATGGCTGCTGCGGTCAAGCCCTGACCAGGTTCACGGGCCAACCGTTCACCGGGCCCGGCCGTCAACCTCGGGGCGTGCCGCGGGGCACGCTGGGATGCGGGGCGATCATAGCGGACCCCACGCGGAGCGTGGGGGTACCCGGGGCGGAGCGTGGGGAGCATGAGGCTCCCTCATCCGCCCTCGCCGAGCCTCGGGCACTTTCTCCCAGCAATCTGGGAGAAGGGCTTAAGGGTCACTCGGCTTTGGGGTTGGTGGCAACCTCGGCGGCGGTCTGCTCGGCGGTGACGGCGGGCTGCAGGTTGATGAACATGAGGCGGGCGGCGACGGAGCGGAGTTTGCGGGGGGCGAGGGCGACGGCCTCGGCGACGGCGCTTGGCATGGTGAGGCGGATGAAGGCGGCGTAGATGAGGCCGAAGGTGAGGGCGAGCGAGCCGCCGCGGAGGATCTCAGCGCCGGTGGAGGCCCAGCGGGGGGAGAGATGAGCGTTGAGGGCGAGCCAGTCGCGCAGGGCGTTCCAGCCGTGCGGGCCGCTGAGGGCGATATCGACGGCCCAGACGATGCCGGCGGCGAGCAGGGCCAGGCCCCACGCGGGGAACTGGGCCATGATGCGCTGGCGGGCGCTGATGCCGGCCTGCTTGAGGACCATGCCGGTGATCCACGCGCGGCTGAAGACGAGCGTGAGGCCGACGAAGAGGGCGGG
The DNA here is from genome assembly GCA_030680655.1 of Phycisphaerales bacterium. Classification (GTDB taxonomy): domain Bacteria; phylum Planctomycetota; class Phycisphaerae; order Phycisphaerales; family UBA1924; genus JAJTGZ01. The sequence continues at coordinate 9,923 of JAUXUZ010000019.1, read as the reverse complement.
CCACTCGGCACCGGGGGCGTACCAGGCGCCGAACCCGGCGGCGGAGAAGAGCAGCGCGGCCTCGATGACCGAGGTGATGGCCCATGAGCGGAACTGCCCCTTCGCCTGCATGATGGCGAGGGTGAGGCCGTAGGTCATGCGCATGGGGAAGAAGATGCCGAAGATCTGCACGGCCAGGACCGAGGGCTCCCACTTGTCGTGCCAGATAACGGTCATGACCGAGTCGGCGGCGACGGAGAAGCCCAGGCAGAGGCCGCTGGCGACCAGGACCAAGGCGCGGGTGGTCTTGAGGATGGCCTGGCCCTGACGGACGGGCTGGTCGTTGAGGCGGGAGAGGGCGGGCATGAGCACGTACTGGGCGTTGACCGAGAGCAGGACGACCAGCTGCACGGTGAGGCCGAAGGCGAAGTAGTAGTAGCCGACGGTGGCCTGGGACCTGAAGATGCCGACGGCGGCGCTGTTGCCCCACTCGACGAGGAAGTTGCCGAAGAAGCCGACGGCGAGCCAGATGGTGAGCAGGATGAAGCCGCGCCAAAGCTCGGGGCGCTTGGGCTCGGCGAAGAGGTTGATGCCGACGACGCGGCGGAAGGCGACGAGCTCGAAGGCGGCGACGGCGATCCAGGCGAGGAGGAAGGCGAAGGGCCCAAAGCCGGCGGCGGCGAGGGCGATCATGGTGCTGTAGCGGACCAGGCCGCTGCCGATCTGGACTTTGCCCAGGGCATCGAAGCGGAGCTCGAGTTGGAGCTTGGCGCTGGTGAAGCTGCTGGGGGTTGAGATGCAGATCATCACCGCGCCGAGCACGAGCAGCCAGGGGAGGCGTGGGTCACGGAAGGAGAGGGGGAAGAACGTGGGGAAGCTCTTCATCACGCCCGCGAGGATGAGCAGGAAGATGGCGAGGCCGACGGTGATCGTCATGGCCATCCAGAAGAGGGGGCCGACGAGTTCCTTGTAGCGCGAGGGTCCCTGCTGGATGAGGTAGTCGCGGGCTCCACCTTCGCGGATGAAGGAGCAGAGTCCGACGATGGCGAAGGCGAGGGCGAAGACGCCGAAGTCGTTGTCGCTGAGGTACCAGCCCATCGCGATCTGGGCGATGAAGGAGAGGGCCTTGATCAAGACGCTGGTACCGAGCATCCAGGCCATGCTCTTGCCGACCTGGCCGCCGATGCCGGCGGTGAGGTCGGCGGGCTGGGCTGGCGTTGCTGAGGCTGGTGGGCTATTTGGGTTTTGATCGGTCCCGGGATTGGGTGCGGCGGTCGTCATGGGGAGGCGAGGCAGATGAGCGTGTACGTGTGCCGCGGCGGAGCGGGTCGGCGGGGGCTGGGCGAGGCGTGGGCGGGGTTTCTATCGGTCCATTGCGGGCGGGTCATGGACAGGGCGCGTGTGCCCGATACCGTCCCCTCCTATGGACCTTTCAAGCAAGCGGATCATCGTCACCGGCGGGGCCGGTTTTCTGGGCAAGTGCGTCACGGCGGCGCTGAAGAAGCGCGGCGCAACCGATGCGCAGATCTTTGTGCCGCGGCGGAAGGACTTTGACCTCACGTGCGAGAGCGACGTGATCCGCCTCTACAAGGACGCGTTCCCCAGTCAGAAGGCGGATGTGGTGATCCACCTGGCGGCGGAGGTGGGCGGCATCGGCGCCAACCTGCTCAACCCGGGCCGGTACTTCTACGCGAACATGGCGATGGCGCTGCACCTGATCGAGCAGGGTCGGCGCGACGGGATCATCGAGCGCGGCGGGAAGTTTGTGCAGGTGGGCACCATCTGCGCGTACCCCAAGTTCACGCCGGTGCCGTTCCGTGAGGAGGAACTCTGGAACGGTTATCCGGAAGAGACCAACGCCCCGTACGGCGTGGCCAAGAAGGCGGCGTGGCAGATGCTCGACGCGTACAAGCTGCAGTACGGGATGAAGAGCTCGTACCTGCTGCCGGTGAACCTGTACGGGCCCAACGATAACTTTGATCTGACCACCAGCCACGTGATCCCGGCGCTGATCCGCAAGTGCGTGGAGGCGCAGAACCGAGGCGACGACAAGATCGTCTGCTGGGGCACCGGCGGCGCTTCGCGCGAGTTCCTCTACAGCGAGGACGCGGCGGAGGGGATCGTGCGGGCGGCCGAGTCGCTCGACGACCCGACGCCGGTGAACCTAGGCGCGGGCTTTGAGATCACGATCAAGAACCTGGTCGAGCTGATCGTGAAGCTGACGGGGTTCAAGGGGCGCATCGAGTGGGACGCGACGAAGCCCGACGGCCAGCCGCGGCGGTGCCTTGATGTGGAGCGCGCGTCAAAGCTGCTGGGGTGGCGTGCGCAGGTGGGGTTTGAGGACGGGCTGAAGAAGACGATCGACTGGTACCGGGCGAGTGTGAAGTAAACCCGGCGCCACACCTTCGCCGCGCAGCGGCAAGGTGTGGAAAACGCCGGGCAGTGGACGTGACCAATGAAAAAAGACCCGGGCCAACCCGGGTCTTTCTGTTGAACGAGGCGTTCACAACTGCCTCCACACCTTGCCGCTGCGCGGCGAAGGTGTGGCACGGGGGGGTTACTGCTGGTAGATGTAGGTCGCGTCGAGGGCCTTGCCGATGCGCACGGAGCACTCGGTGAGGTGGGCCTTGGTATACGGGTCGATGCCGCCGTTGTTGAGGTTCTTGTCGATGCGGCCTTTGAGCTCACGGAGGCGCAGGACGGTGAGGTTCTGCACCGGGCGGTAGCTTGCGGTGAAGGAGCCGTCGGGGAGGGTGAGGTCGATCATGCGGGCAATGAGCTCACGCTGGAGGTTCCGCCGCAGGCTTGAGATGCTGGGCTTGCGGGCGGTGCCGTCGGGCAGCTTGTCGAGTTCGCTCCAGGCTGTTGAGACGATGCTGTCGAGCAGCTCGGGAATGGTCAGGGCATCCTGATCGGGGGCGCGCCGCAGTTCGTTGTCGTAGACGCGCTGGAGCGTGACGGGGTTCATCAGCATGGTGACGGCGGCGGACTGGATGCCCAGCACGCGGTCGTGCACCTGGTAGGCGGGGTCGTTGAAGGCCTCGCGCATGCCGCCGGCGTCGAGCCACTTGTCGACGGTCATCTTGGCCAGGAGGTCACGGTCGAAGCCGTAGGCCTCGTCGCGGAAGGCGTTGTCGACGACAAACTTGAGGGCACGGCGCTGCTGGACGGGGTCGATCGGCACGACGGGGTCTTTGGCGCCGGGCTGACCCTTGACGACGCGGTTGATGTCGGCGCCGCCGATGTAGTAGCTGGCGATGCGCAGCGCGGCGACGTGCTTGCTCAGCAGCAGCTCCCACGCGCGACGGCCCTTGGCCCAGCTCTCGCCGTCCTTGACGATCCTGGTGGCGATCTTCGTGCGCAGGTGCTGCGAGAGGCGGAGGGTGCTCTCGGCGTAGTCGAGCGAGTCCTTGCCCAGGTCGAACTGCTTGATGAGCGGGTCGGGTGAGCCGAGGTCCTCGTCGGTGCCGAAGGCGAGGCCGGGCTGGGTGGAGCGGGCGACGATCTCCTTGAGCTTGCCGTTGTCGGTCGTGTAGCCGTACTCGATCACCCAGAAGTCGTAGGGCCCGATGCCGATGGGGCCGTAATCGCCCTGGGTCACGCCGTCGTTGAAGTTGATGTTGAGGGGCGTGTAGTCCATCACGCTGGCGACGATCGGCTCCTTGCCCTTGCAGGCGGGGTCGTTCATCTCCTTGAGCGACTTCCCTGTGCTGGCCTTGAAGTTGTGGCGCAGGCCGAGGGTGTGCCCGACCTCGTGGGAGACCAGGTCGCGCATGAGCGGGCCGACGAAGCTCTCGGGCATGCCGTCGAGCAGTTGCTCCTTCTTCGCTTCCTTCTTGTCGCCGTCCTTCTTGTCGTCTTTCTTGTCCTTCTTGTCGGCGTCGCCGCTGGGTGGGTCGTCGTTGAGGGCGGCGATCTCTTCGTAGTTAAACCGCATGAGGGCAACGTCGAGCGCCTTGCCGAGCATGGCGGCGCACATGCCGCGGTTGAGCATCGCGGTGGACGAGACGTTCTGACCGGTGGGGTCGAGGCCGACGGTTCCAAACTGCAGCGGCGCACCGGAGCGGAGGGTGAGCATGGGCATGGCGTTTGCCTCCATGATCCCCTGGCGCACGGCGGCGACCTGCTCGGCCTCGCCGGCGTCGCGCAGGAGGGTGCGCTGGCGGACGATGGCGTCGCGCTGGCCGGGTTCGGCGAGGCGGATGCGCGGGTCCCACTGGGGGTTCTTGTCGAGCCAGGCGATCATCTCGGCCGGGTAGCCGGTCATGGCGGTCTCGGGGAGGAGCTCACCGAAACTGCGGAACCAGCCGCGGATGAAGCCGTCGTCGAGGACCACGTCGGCGTCGAGGATCTGGCCGGTCTCGGGGTGGACGCGTGAGGGCCCGATAGAGAAGCCCATGTCGGTGCTGGTCCAGCGGATGAAGTTGTAGCGGACGTCTTCTGGGTCTTTGTCCATGTTGGCGCCGCTGGAGGCGTCCTGCTGCACGACCTCGATGGCGCCGTCGATGCCGATCTTCTCGAAGGCCTTGTTCCACTCCAGCACGCCCTCGCGGACGTACTTGCGGTAGTGGACGGGGAGTGTGTGCTCGAGGTAGAAGACGATGGGCTGCTTGGGGGGGCTCATCTCGAGCTTGGGGTCGCGCTTCTCGACCCACCATCGGTTGATGTAGCGCACCCACTGGGTGTCCTGGCTCTGGCGGCTCACGTCGCGGTGGGCGGTGGTGAAGTAGCCCACGCGCTGGTCGGCCTCGCGCGGGACGTAGCCGGTCTTCTCGGGGATGCTGCTGATCGAGTAGTAGAGGGTCTGCAGCTTGCCGTCGCCGGCGGGCATCTCGAAAGCGAGCTCGAGGTTCTGCGGGAAGGCCTTGCACTTGGCGATGCGGGTGAGCCCCTTGTTGTTGCGGGCAGCACTTGGCCCGAAGAACTTCTCAACCTGGCCGACGAGGAGGCCGGAGAGGTCGATGACGGGCCCGCCGCCGGCGCCCATGGTGGCGATGGGCACCTCAAGGATCACGCGGTCGGTGTAGAGGCGCTCGCCGCTCTTGCGGCTCTCCTGGTCGCCGGTGGCGCGCACCTCGGTGTTGGGCTCGATGAGGGCGAGCTTCTTGTCGTAGCGGCGCCAGTAGCAGTAGGACTCGTTGAGCTGGATGCCGGTGTTGGAGACGCCGCCGGCGTAGGTCGTCGCGATGAAGATCTTCTGGTTCTCGAAGTTGCGCGGCAGCTCGGCGAGGATGCGGGCGTCCTTGTCGCGCTTGTAGAGCGTGTACATGGAGGGCGCACCGTCGGAGGAGGAGCCGACCTTCTCGAAGCCCTTGCTGACCTCGGCGAAGGGGGGGAACTCGGGGGGGGTGGCCGGAGGTGCCGGGGGAGCGGCGGGGGCCGGCTCCTGGGCCAGGGCCGTCGAGGCCACGGGCAACGCGAGGCCGCAGACCATCAGGAGGGTCAGAGGAGCGACAACGACAGCGAGATGAGTGCGCATAGGGGGCTGCGTCCTGCAACCGACACCCGGGCCATCCGCACGCTCCGCGTGCGTTGTTGACGGTCCGATGGGGTTTTGATCGGCGGGGGGTGCGCCGGGGCTTCACAATTGGGAAGGGAGGGGGCGGATCGGGTGCCACAGACTCCGCCGCGCCGGGGCGGAGTCTGTGATCGGTGGCCACCACACGCAGACTCCCCGCAGAGCCGGGGAGTCTGCGGCACCCATGCGAAGCGTTCCTAGTGCGCCTTGCGCAGCCGCCCGGTCGGAATGTTCAGCTGCCCCCGGTACTTCGCCACCGTGCGGCGGGCGATGTCGAACCCGCGCTTCTTCAGCTCATCGGCGAGCGCATCGTCGCTGAGGGGGTCTTTCTTGTCCTCCGCGGCGATCACCTCTTCGAGCGCGGCCTTGATCGCTTCCCAGCTCACCTCTTCGCCCGTCTCAGTCGTCGTGCCGCCGGTGAAGAACTTCCGCAGGGCGACCACGCCCCGCGGCGTCTGGATGTATTTCTCCGCGACGGCGCGGCTGACGGTGGCGACGTGGATGCCCAGCTCCTCGGCCACCTTGGTCATCGGCAGCGGCTTGATCGACTGGGGGCCGAAGTCGAAGAACTCGCGCTGGTGCCGCACCACCGCCTGGAGCACGCGCAGCAGCGTGCGCTTGCGCTGCTCGATCGCCTCGATCAGGAACTGGGCGTTGCCCATGTTGGTCTTGATGAACTCGCGGGTCTGCTTGGGGGCTGTCTTGTCTTTGGCCAGCAGCGCGTACTCCTGGTTGAGGCGCAGGTTGGGCAGGCGCCGGTCGTTGAGGTAGGCGACGTAGCGGTCGTTGTCGCCGTCGTACTCGACGATGCCGTCGGGCACGATTCCGGGGGGCGCCTCGCTGGAGAGCTGCCGCCCGGGCGCCAGGCGCAGGGTGCGCAGCTTCTCAACGGCGAGCTTGAGCTCGTCCATTTCCACGTTGAGCTTGGCGGCGACCTTGGGGAGGCGGTTGTTGGCCAGGTCGTCAAGGTGCCCGTCAACGAGCGTGCGGGTGAGCGTCCAGACCGCGGCGTCTTCTGCGCTCGCCTCGTCCTGGCGGGCGTCGATCTGCAGCAGCAGGCACTCGCGCATGTCACGGGCGCCGATGCCGGCGGGCTCCAGCAGCAGCTGCACCGCCTTGATCGCGTGCTCGGTCTGCTCCGGCGTGGGCTTGGACCCGTCCTTGTTCAGGGCCTCGCCCACGGCGCGGTCGATGATCACGTCAGCGCCGGTGCGGAGGTAGCCGTCGTCTTCGATAAACGAGATGACGTGGTCGCCCAGCTTGCGCAGTGATGGGTCAACGTCGCACAGGTGCCACTGCTCCAGCAGCTGCTCCTGCACGCCCAGCGCGCGTGACGAGGTGTTGGCCATCGCCTCGCTCTTGGCGTCGCCCTCCATGTCGCCGGCGCGCTCGCGCGGCTCGTATTCCTGCAGCTGGGGTCGCTCTTCGGCGCCGTCATCGCCGCCACCCTCGCTGAGGTTGTCGTGCTCGAACTCCTCGAGGCGCTCGAAGTCGTCGCGGTTTGACTCGTCGCCGATCGACAGGGGGACCTCGTCGCTGGTGCGTTCACCCTCGCTGAGCATCCCGGCGACGTCGCCGTCGCCGTCGTCACCCTCGCCGGCGTCGTCGTTGCCGCCCGCCGCGTCGCCCAGGCTGTCGGAGGCTTCGCCGTCTGCGGAGGTTGCGGCGGCGGCCTCGGTGCCGTCGCCGTCGGCCTGCTCGAGGGTGGGGTTGCTCTCAAGCTCCTGCTCGATGCGTTCCTGGAGCTCCGCCAGGGACATCTGGAGGATCTCCATCGACTGGATCATCTGCGGCGCCAGCTTCATGTGCTGGCCCATCCGCATCTGTTGGAACGCGTCGAATCTCATCGCTTGATCACCGCCTGCACTATCGGCTGTTTCGCCGCGCCGCTGCGGCCGGGGCCGCTCATGTCACGCTCTGCCTGCCGCTGATTGCATCGGCCAGCACGGCCTTGCTGGCGAACTCAAGCTGCGAGCCGGTGGGCAGCCCGCGCGCCAGCCTGCTCACGCTTACGCCCGATTCCTTGAGCTGCTCGGCGAGGTAGAGCGCCGTGCCGTCGCCCTCCAGCGTGGGGTTGAGGCCCATGATGACCTCGTGCACCGGCGTTCCGCGGGCGTTGCGGCCCGCGTCGCGCACGCGCGCCAGCAGGTCGTCAACGGTCAACGCCTCGGGGCCGATGCCGTCCATCGGGCTCAGTCGGCCCAGCAGCACGTGGTAGACGCCGCGGTACATGCCCGTCTGTTCCAGCGCCAGCAGGTCGCGCGGCTGCTCAACGACCAGCACGATGCCCGCGTCGCGGCGCACGTCGGCGCAGACTCCGCAGATGTCGCCGTCGGAGAGGTTGGAGCAGATGCGGCAGTTGCGCACGAGCGTCTTGACCGACTCGATCGCCCCGGCCAGCGCCATCGCCACCGACTTGTCGCGCTTGAGCAGGTGGAGCGCCAGCCGCTCGGCCGAGCGGCGGCCGATGCCCGGCAACGCCGCGAGTTCATCGATCAACCGCGCTACCGGCGCGGGGTAGCCCCCACCACTCCCCCCCCCGCCACCGCCGCCCGCTGCGGAAAAGGCCGCGGGCTTGCCCGCTTGCCTGGCGACGCCCTCCCCCTTGCCGACACCCCCACCGCTGGGCTCTCCGCCTGTCGCGCTTCCTTTCGCGTTTGGCCCGTACTTTGCTTGCACCGGTCAAGTCTAACCGCGCACGCGGGGTTGTGCCGGGAATCCGCGCAAAGCAAGGGTGGGCTATCCGCGCACGAACGCGCCCATCACGCGGACGTGATCGGGGTCGTCAATGCAGGGGATCTCGGCGACGGGGCGCATCGAGGCCAAGCCCGCGCCGGCCATCAGGTTCTCAAGGTCGGTGGCTGACAGCGGCCACGGCGGGCCCTCTTCTGGGCCTACGTCATCGGCGTGCTTGCCGCAGCTGATCGCCAGCACCACGCCGCGCGGGGCGGCGAGGCGCGCCAGCGAGGCCGCCGCTGTGGCACGCAGCTCCGGCGAGACCGACTGGAGCGTGCAGACCTCGACGACCAGATCGAACCGACCGACCATCCGCGCGGGGAGGTCGAGCAGGTCGCTGACGAGGAAGCGGTTGGCGTGCGAGGGGAACCGTCGTGCGGCCCACCGCACGGCGGAGGTTGAAACGTCGAAGCCCACAACGTCGAAGCCGCGCGCGGCGAGCTCGGCGACATCGTCTCCCAGGCCGCAGCCGACGACGACGGTGCGGCAGCCGGGGCGCACCAGGCGCGGCGCTTCGTTGGCGAGCCACTTGAGCAGCAGGCCGTCTGGCCCGCGGTGGCACCAGGGGACGCGCTCGGGGTCGCCGTCTGCTGCGCAGTAGACGCCCTCGCACCACTCCGCGTTGGTGAGCGGCCTGATGGGCGACAGGTCGGTCGAGTCGACCTTCGGGAGCGGGTTTGAGATGGCGTCGGTCGAGGATCGGTTACCGGGTCGATTGCTTTCCAACATGCAGCCTCCTTCCGCCTGATGACGCCCGATGGGTCATCGCCGGCGAAGCACGCACACCCCTCCTCCGCCCCCGCGGGCACCGAACGCTCCTCGTCTTCCTAGATTACCACAGACGCGGGGGAGGGCAAGCCCTTACTCGTCGAAGGCGCGGAAATACCCAAAAGAAAAAGCCCCGGCAAGGGCCCGGGGCTGATCTGTACGGTTTATGGCTGGATATTACCGGCAGGAAGCCGGTGCGTTGAAGAACTCGTCGATGAAGACGATGAAGTCGTTGTTGTCCCACTGACCGTCGGCACCGCCCACGCCGCCTTGCTTGCCCAGATCGGCGAGGGGGCTCTGCGTGAAGAAGAGGTTGATGAAGACGACGAAGTCGTTGTTGTCAAGGTGCTCGTCGCTGCCGTCGATGCCGCCCTGCTGGCCAACATCGGCCGGCCCGCAGCCGGTGTAGTTGCTACGGATGGCCCAGGGGATGTCACCGCTGGCCACGTTGGTGACGTAGTCGTTGACAACCCAGAAGCGGTCGTTGCCGTAGCCGGCGCAGCACATGCTGACTTGCAGGTAGTAGGTTCCGGCGGTGAGGTAGCCGTCGCGCCCGTCACCGGCGGGCATGTTCGCGTTCACGGCGCTGTAGTCACGTGAGAAGTTGCCGGTGCCGAACGACATTGCGGCGTTGCCACCGGTGGGGTTGGCGGCGCCCCAGCCCGGCGCGATGTCGTCATTAAGGCTCTTGAGCCCGCCGTTGCTGTCGTAGAGGGCGATGTTGGTGTCGTTCATCGGCTCGAGCGAGTTGGCCGTGTCGATGTCGACGTACTTGTTGGTGGTGTCGTTGGCGTCGGTGGGGATCGAGAACTTGATCCACTTGAAGCGTGCGCCGGCGTCTGCGGGCATGTTGGCAACGCCCGTCACCAGCGACGGGAGCGAGGCGAGGTTCTGGACGATCGCCGGCGTCACGGTCGGCGCG
>JAUXUZ010000512.1 GCA_030680655.1 Phycisphaerales bacterium | reverse complement strand
GGGCTGCCCTCGCCGCCCCCCCCCTCCTCCAGCCGATGGGCCACCACCATCTGCCAGCCGTCGAAGGTCTTCATCGAGTTGGTCTTGGCGGCGAACATCGCCTCCACCGCGCCGGCATCGTCGGCCACCACCAGCGTGCGGCTGCCCAGCAGCATGCGGGCCGCCATCACCGTGCGCCCATCCGCGAGGATGTCGAGCGTCTCGGCCAGCACGAACGACTCATCGTCGCCCTTGTTCCGCAGCCCGTAACGCTGCAGCGTGCCGTCCTTCCACAGCGCCAGCACGTTCACACCCTCGCCGGTTGAGAAGAGAAAGTCGGGGATCGGGCTCTTGCCCGCGGGCGGCGCGTACGCCACCTCAAGGCTCGAGAGCGTCAGCCGCGGCTTGCCGCCACCCAGCGGCCGGACGATCGACACCCGGCTGAACTCGACGGTGCCGTTCGCCCGCGCCGTCACCAGGAACTGCGCTGACGAGGTTGTGCGGAAGTCCAGCCGCACCACCGGGCCGTCGCCCATCGTCAGTTCGGCCGGCTTGTTGAGCGTGTACGCCGGCGTGACGATGCGCAGCTGCGCCAGCGGTGTCAGCTCCGCGTAGCCGCTGCCGTAGATGCACCGCTCGCCCACCCGCAGCGCCTGCGCCCGCCGCCCGTCGACCGTCGTGGCGTCGGCATCCTTCGGATCGATGTACTCCACCGCGGTGCCGATCGAACCGATCTGCACCGACCCGTCGTCGAAGCCGAGCGCCAACTGCCCGTGCTCGTTGATGCCCGATACCGCCGACACCGCGGTGCCCGGCTGCGGCTCGCCGATCGGCGGCAGCAGCGCGAACGTCTGCAGGTCGATGGCCTGCGCCCGCCCGTCGGCCATCAGCATCACCAGCAGGCCCTTGTACTCGTCGGCGACCGCATCGACCGGTGTGCCCGTCAGCTGCACCTTGGCGCTGCGGGCGCCATAGAGCACACCCGAGCGGAAGAGCGGCGCCACGTTCCACACCAGGAAGAACATGATCACCAGCACCGCCGCGATCACCCCCACACCCCCCACAGTGATGCCGACCGCGGCGACGCGGTCGATCTGCCTCACGATGGGCCGGGTGGTGCGGGCCATGGCTGCTTCCGAGGGGGGATGGGGGGATGGGGGGGGAGGCGGTATTGAACCAGAAAGACCCGGCGGACGTTTTTGGCATCCGCCGGGCCTGTATGGGCTGTCGGCTGAGGGGTTCAGCGGCGGTGTGGGTCGCCTAATCCATCCCTACCGAATTGCTTAGAACGATACCGGAAGGCCGACGCCTTTGAGCTCCTCGCGCGCGGTCTCGGCCAGGATCGGGATGTAGCCATCCTTGAGGATGCCCTCCTGACCCTGCTTGCTGAAGATCATCTTGATGAACTCAGCGCGGAGCGGGTCGAGCTTGGAGCCCGGCTTGTAGTTGATGTAGACCAGCAGCGAGCGGGCGATGGGGTAGCTGCTGTCGTAGCAGGCCGCGGCCGTCGGCGCGACGGCGGCATCCTTGTTGCCCTTCTTGACCTTCAGGGCTTTCACCTCGGCGGTCTTGTACCCGATGCCCGTGTAGCCGATGGCGAACTTGTCGCTGCCGACCGCCTGCACCACGCCCGATGAGCCCGGCTGCTCCTTGACGGTCGCCTTGAAATCCTTCTTGCCCAGCACGTGCTCCTTGAAGTAGCCGTAGGTGCCGGAGGCGCTGTTGCGCCCATAAAGCGCGATCGGCTTGCTTGCCCACTCAGCGCTCGTGAGGCCCAGGTCGCCCCAGGTCATCTCCTTGCCATCGACGGAGAAGACCTGCCGGGCCTGCTCGAAGGAGATCTCCTCCAGGGGGCAGTCCTTGTTCACGTAGATCGCCAGGGCATCGATGCCCGTGCGCAGACCGGTGGGCTTGTAGCCGAACTTCTTCTCGAAGGCGTCGATCTCCGACCCCTTCATCTCGCGGCTCATGGGTCCGAACTGGCTCTGACCCTCGGTCAGCGCGGGCGGCGCTGTCGCCGACCCCTTCCCCTCCATCGCGGTCTGCACGCTGGGGTAGAGTTTCTTGAACTCCTCCTGCCAGTGCGTCATCACGTTGTTCATGGTGTCCGACCCGATCGACTTGACCGACCCCGACACACCCTCAACCGCCTTGTACGTCGGCAGGGCGGAGTCGACCGCGGTCCCGCCCTGGGCCAGGCCCACCGCCGCGATCACCATCACGCTCAATCCGGTTACCAGGTTCCGCATGTGATGCTCCTTTGATTTGGCCCTTTGGCCCTTTGCGATTTGGCTCTTTCCGGTCTTCCGGTCCCACTCCACGAAGTATCCGCGCGGGGGTGGCCGTTTGCGCTGGTGCGAGCGTCAAGGTTGCGCGAAGGTCTTCGACAAGGCGGAGGAGGGA
>JAUXUZ010000507.1 GCA_030680655.1 Phycisphaerales bacterium | reverse complement strand
CGCATCGGCGGCGAGGAGCTCAAGCGCACCGTGCGGCTGCTGCAGCGGCTCTTCGAGCTGGTGACGATCGCCGAGCGCCGCGGCGTGCGGTTTGTTGATCTGCTGGCGTCGCGCTCGCAGGACCCAACGGGCAAGGGGCGGCTGCCGCTGGTGCGGCTGACCTGGACCGGCGGCGAGGCGTTCGCCTGGAGCGAGAAGCAGGCGCACGAGATCTGCGAGAGCAAGAAGCTGCGGTTTGTGGATATGGCCGTTGAGGAGACCTCGGCCAATTCCACGCCTGAGGAGGCAGAGGCGGCGAAGGCGGTCGCCGCGCCGACGGGCATGGCCGCCACCGTGCGCGAGCTGCACGAGAACAAGGAGCTCGAACGGCTCTTTGAGCAGATCGCCGCGGCCGGGCTGAGCATCGACGACTACGCCCTGACGCAGGAAGAGGCCGTCAGCGGCGAGAAGATGCCGACCAAGTACGCGTGGGAACTCGCCGACAAGCCGGCCGAGCCGGGCGTGGCCGACGAGGAGCCCGAGACCGAGGGTGAGGCCGAAGACCGCGAGCAGCAGGAGGCGGAGGCCGCGGCGGACGAGGCCGAGGCCGTCGTGACGGGCAAGCAGGTGCAGGGTGCGGCCGGCTTGGCGTTACCGAAGATCATCGAGGCGCCGAGCCTGCCGTCGGTGCTGGCGTCGCTGCTGCAGGTTGGCCGAGCGGGCCTGAGCGTCAAGCGGTTCAAGGGTCTGGGCGAGATGAACGCCTCGCAGCTGGCCGAGACGACGCTGGACAAGAACAAGCGGTCGCTCATGCGCGTGTCGTGGGACGCCGCCAGCGACGCCGAGCAGCTCTTTACCATTCTGATGGGTGAGGATGTCGAGCAGCGCCGTAAGTACATCGAAGAGCACGCCCTTGAGGTGAAGAACCTGGATATCTGAGGATCTTGGATGTGCCCCACGCGGGTTGTAACCGTGTGTGGATTGCGGTAGGCTCTTTCGCGATGCCGAAGCTGAGGTACGCCGACACACGCACGGCCTTTGTAGACGGCAAGCGGGTCTATCTGGTCGAGGTCGCTCGGGTTCAGCGGGTGCTGATCTACCTGGTGATGGGCGTTGTGCTGTGTTACCTCGGCGCGATCGTGTCGCTCATGTCGCCCGTGCGGATGAGCGGATGGGCCGCGATGTCCGTTTTTTCTACCTTGCTCCTGGCGGCCATGGTGCTTGCGATCTGCGGCATCGTGCAGACCGTGCGGCTGGCCACGGCCGCGGGCGAGAGCCTGACTGTCGCCGTGATCGCCGGGCTGGCGATGCTCGTCCCGCTGCTTGGAGCGGTGGTCCTTCTCCTGATCAACGGCCGCGCAACGGGGCTGCTGAAGTCCAACGGCGTCAGCGTCGGCCTGATGGGGGTGAGCACGCCGGAAATGAAGAGGCTCATCGTCGGCGCGTGCGCTTCGTGCGGCTACGACATCCGCGGGCTGCAGCACAATCGGTGCCCAGAGTGCGGCACCGCAATCCCCGTGCTTGATTTGTTCAATCCGGTCAATCCTTGCCAGTGAGCGCCTGATCGTCGCGGCGTGGACGCTTGGACGGAGTGGGGAGTGGCGATCGGACGGGCGGTGGCGACGGCCGGTTATCCAACGGGAACCGGTTCGGCTGCCTTGTGCGACTTGGAGCGCCGGTAGGCCCTCAGCGCCACGGTGAACGAGACCGCTGCGAGTGCCCACCAGATAATCCCGCCGACGATCACGCGGATGAAGAAGGCGGCGGTATCGACCAGCGCCTGAACGCTGGTCCGCCACGACGATTCGACGCTGGCCTTGAAGTACTCACCGATTCCCGCGGGCTGCGCGGCTTCGGGAGCGGCGGCGTCTGCCGGGCGGATCGTTACCAGCACGGTGGCGAGGGAGACCATGCGGCCGAGGCGCTCGCGCTGCCCGATGAGGGATTCGATCTGGCCGCGGACGCCGGTGAGCTGTGCGCGGATTTCCATAAGGTCCTTGAGCGGCGTGTCGGGGCGCTTGTCGATGAGGGCGAGCAGTTCCTTTTCGATGCGCTGCTCGTTGCGGATACGCGCGTCGAGATCGACGGCGGTGTCGGTCACGTCCTGGCCCGTGGCGGCCTCAGTGACAACGGTGCCCAGAGCCCGGAACTGGTTTAGCGCTTCGCTCAGCCGAGTGCTCGTGATGCGCAGGGTGAGTGTGGCGTAGGCGGTGGGGCCCTCGCCGGTGAGTGAGGAGTTTTCGATGTACTCACCCAGGGCCTCGCTGACAACCAGTCCCGCCTTGGCGAACGCCCCACGTACGCCCTCGGTCGTTGTCAGGTCGAGCGTGGACTTGCGGATGACGAACCTGTCGGTGGAGCGCGCGGCGGAGGGTGCCGACATTGCAGGAGCGCCGGGGACCGGGGCCGGCGGGTCGATCCCCATCCTCCGAACCCGCCCATCGACGCTTCTCGCCTGGTCGCTGGCCGCCAGCGAATCAGGCGCTGTGCTCAAGGCCGGTGCGTCAAAGGCTGGGGTATTAGTTGTCCACCCGTTGACCGGCTCGTTGCGGGCGCTTGACCTTGACGACGCCCTTGCCTTGCTCATCGATGGCAGCATGACCCCAACGAGCAGGACCATGACAACGAGGCCCGCGGCCACCGCCAGCCAAACCGTGGGGAGTTTCCGCGTCCAGAGCGGACGCGAACGCGTCGCGTCCGCTGGGCCTGCCTGCTCCAGGGCCTTGAGCCAGAGCCCGTTGCTTGCGCCATCGGTGCCGGGCCCGGCCGTCAGAGACGCCAGGGCTTGTTCCAACTCGGCGGCGCTGTCGGTGTAGTCGATGGTCATAACGCTGCCTTCCTCGTGTCACGTTCTTTGCGCGTCCGCTGCAATTCGCTGCGTAGTTCGTTCAACGCCGCGTTGAGCCGGGACTTCAGCGTCCCGACCGGGATTCCCATCACCTCCGCCGCCTGCGGGTGCGTCATGCCGCGGTGGTAGCAGAGCAGCAGGAGCAGCCTCGTGTGCGCCTGCAGGCCCTGCACGGCAGCGGAGACGTCATCGTCGCTCTTGCCGTTGACAAGCCGGAGCGGGCTCTCGGCAACGGCGGTGGACTCAACCGGCAGCTTCGCGGCCGCGCTGATTTGTGCGGAGGTGGCTCCACGCTCGCGAGCGTCTCTGCAGCGGTTGATGACGATCCTGAACATCCACGTCTTGAAGCTGCTCTGGCCCCTGAAGCTCCCCGCGTACTTGATCACGCGTACCCACGACTCCTGCACCGCGTCCTGCGCCAGGTCCCGCTGGCCTCCCAGTAGCCCGGTGGCGAGCCCGACGAGATTGTCTTCATGCCGATTGGCGAGCTCGCCCAGTGCGGCACGATCACCGTCCGCGAAGCGGGCGAGCAACTGCTCATCGGTCGGGCGGTCCGGGTCGGGCATTCTGTGCGTCTCCAGCAACTTTGACCTTACCTCAATGGCGGGTGGTTCGGCAAAAGGGGGATTTTTCGCTTGGAAGCTGGTCGCTCGGGCAATCCGGCCTTGGGCAGGAGACGCTATGGCTAAGCTCTCTTGCCGCGAAGCTCGCGGCCTGGGTTTTCACACACTTCATTGCGGAGTTTTCAATGAGCAAGGGCAACAGCAAGAGCGGTTTCGGTCCCGTCCCCCCCGGCAACCGCGCGGGCGGCGGCGGCAAGGATGGCGGGCCGGGCAAGGGTCCAGGCGGCGGCGGGGCGCAGAAGGGTGCTGCGGGCCAGCAGATGCGCCGCAGCCAGAACAAGGGTGGCGGCAAGTAAGAACCCGATCGGGTCGTCTTTCAACGGGGCGCTGGGCGCTCCGTGACGGGCGCGTTCCCCGGCCCCCCGGGGGGCTGCGGTCCGCCTGTTAGTGGTTGTTGAACCTCCACCCCCCGACCACTACCCTGACCGTCGCATGACCCTCACGCTTGGACAGCTCGCTTTGGCCGCCTCTGATGTGCCCGCCGGCACGATCGACTTGGGGAAGCTTCCCTTGCTGATCGTGGCCCTTCCGCTGGCGGGAGCGCTCATAGCGCTGCTGTGCGCGATCATGAAGGTCAAGAGCAAGTCGCCGGCCTTTGCCATGGTCGCCTGCCTGGCGGGTGCCTTCGGCGTGGCGCTGTGGATGTACCTGCAGGTGACGGGCGCGGGGGCGGCGGAGGGGGCGCGCCCTTGGGCGGTGGTGCACGCGTTTGACTGGATCACCTTCAACTGGGAGGGGGCGCGGCCATTTGTCGCCAACTTCTCCTTCTACGTTGACTCGCTCACCTGCCTGTGGATGCTGTTTGTTACGGGGCTGGCCGCGGCGATTGCGCTCTACGCCAGCGAGTACATGAGCCACGATGTGGGGCCGGGATACTGCCGGTTCTTCTTCGCGTTCGGGCTCTTTGTCTTCTCGATGGCCTGCCTGGTGATGGGCGACAACCTGCTGCTGCTCTACCTGGGCTGGGAGGGCGTGGGCCTCTGCTCGTACCTGCTGATCGGCTACTTCTATCAGAAGCCCAGCGCGGTGGAAGCGGCGAAGAAGGCGTTCATCGTCAACCGCATCGGCGACCTGGGCCTGGCGATCGGCATCCTGCTCACGTTCGCCCACTTCGGCACGGTCCGCTACGCGGAGCTGTTCCCCATGGTGCAGGAGTACGTGCAACTGGCGGCGGGCGGGCACTTTGACCAGATCCCGCTGCAGATCAAGTGGATCTCGGTGCTGTTTACCCTCGGCGCGTTCGGCAAGAGCGCCCAGTTGCCGCTGTACGTCTGGCTGCCCGACGCGATGGAGGGGCCCACGCCCGTCAGCGCGCTGATCCACGCCGCGACCATGG
>JAUXUZ010000503.1 GCA_030680655.1 Phycisphaerales bacterium | reverse complement strand
AGCATCGTCGGTGCGGAGGCGGGGCGTCAGGCGGATGCCGCCGCGGGCGAGGGTGCTGTAGGCGTCGGCCGCGTGCAGGGGGGTCCAGCCCAGCAAGCCCTGGCCGATGCCGAGCATCGCGCAGTCTGCCTCTGAGAACCGCGGGGACCTTGCCGCCGCTCGCTCGCCGCCCGACTCACCCATCTCCGCTTCGTCGGCCGCCGACCGCTCGGTGGCGTTGTTGAGCACCTCGCCGGGGAACTGAAAACCCATGCCGATGTTGGGCTGCACGGTCTCGGGCGCAACGCCCACTCCCAGCTTGCCGTACCACTGGGCCAGGTGATCCGGGCCGAGGCGCGCGGCGAGGGTGTAGAAGAAGATGTTGCACGACGCCATGATCGCGTCGGTCGCGTCGGGGTCGTGGCCGAGTTGGATCGTGTGGGTGATGTGGGGCGGCTGCTTGTAGATCCAGCAGCGCATCAGGTTGGTCTGGTTCGGGAAGTAGTGCCCCGTGCAGGCGATCCGCTCGCCGCCTTGACCACTCTCACAGTTGTACACACCCTGCGCCGAAGCGAAGTTGAGGATCAGCGGCTTGACGATCGAGCCCGGCGCGTAGCGCTTGCCGAACGCCCGGTTCAGAAACGGGAGCGCGCTCGCCGCAGACGGCTCCGCCCGCCCTGCCTTACGGGCGTTCGCCCGTTCCTTCTCCAGCCACTCCCTGTCGGCGTCGTAGGAGAGGATCGAGTCGGGCTCCTCCCGCAGCTGCCGGCGCGTGAACACGGGTGTGCTCACCAGCGCCAGGACCTCGCTGGTCTTCACATCCATCACCACAACCGCCGCGGGGAGGCGCGTGCCCACCGCGATGGCGTGGTTGTTGTGGAAGGGCTGCACCGTCGTCAGGCCCGCATGGGGGCTCATCAGGGCCTGGATCCGTGCCTGCAGCGCGGCGTCGAGTGAGAGCGACACGTCGCCGCCACCCTTGCGCGCAACGGCCTGCTTCTGCCCCGTGTCGAGCTGCTCAACCTCCATGCCGCGCGAGCCGCGCAGGTCCGCCTCTGCGCTGCGCTCAACGCCGGTGACGCCGATCGCGTCGGTGTCGACGTACCCCGCCAGGTCCAGCAGCGCGGTGC
The DNA here is from genome assembly GCA_030680655.1 of Phycisphaerales bacterium. GTDB lineage: Bacteria > Planctomycetota > Phycisphaerae > Phycisphaerales > UBA1924 > JAJTGZ01. The sequence goes on along the minus strand of JAUXUZ010000503.1, from coordinate 6,085 downwards.
CATCCTGCCTGCGGTTCATGGGGCGTTGGGCCAGTTCCTCGCGGTAGAGGCCCGTCCGCATCCAGCCCACAACCGCCGTCGCGACGCCGCTGGACTCAACCTCCAGCGGCGTGTCGGTGCGGAGCGGCCCGGGGAAGCCGCGCCGGTCGATCGTCACGGCCATCTCTTCCAGCGGGTACTCGCGCGTCGCCCCGTCAACCAGGCGCATGCCCGGCAGCATCCCCTCCGCCGCCGCCCGCTCGCCCGTGGGGAACGCGAACGCCACCGCGTCGTCGAGCCCGCGCACCAGCACGTGGGCCACCGTCTGCTCGCGGATCGGGCGCTCAACGTCGGCGAGGTTGACCTCGCTCAGCTCGCGCCCGCGCTCCAGCGCCTCCCTCTCGGCCACCGTGCGGTTGTACTCGTTCAGGTCCGCGGCCATGACGCTGACCCGCTTGACCAGCGCCTGACGCCGGGCCTCAAGCTCCTCGCGGCTCACGCCCGACCAGCGTGCCAGCGCCCCCCACGCCTGCTCGAGTCGCTCGATGTACTTCGGCGCCACCAGCTGCACGACCGCCTCGCGCTCCGAGGGCGGCAGTTCGTTCCACCGCGGCGTGTTCTTCTTCGCCTCCCTGGCGGCCTGAAGGAACGCCCACTGCCCGCTGATGAGCGAGTAGTCAACCTTCACGTCAAAGCCCGGGCGGTCCTGCGCCAGCACGCGCCCCTTGCGGTCAAGCACCCGCCCGCGCGTCGTATCGATATACCTCGACGCCGTCAGCCGCGCCTCCGACTGCCGTGAGAGCTGCTCACCCTTGAGCAGAGCAAGCTGCGCCAGGCGTGCCAGCGGCACCAGCGCCCCCGCCGCCACCAGAATCGCAACCAGCGAGAGCCGCCGGTGGAACATCGACATTCCCTGTACGCTCGGCATGCCGGGCCCCGTCCTACGCCATCCGCCGCCACCGCTCGCACGCCCATCCGTGAGCGTGCATCCTCTCCCTGCCGATCAGCTCTCGCTCGCGTCCTGGGCTTCACCGCCGAGCACTCCAGCGCCGAAACCATCCTTCCAGCGCGTGATGCGGGCGTACGCGTTGTGGTTGTGGATCGACTCGAAATTCTCCGAGCCGATGCTGTACCAGGCGATCCGCGGTTCACCCTCCATCGCGATCGCCAGGTCACGCACGATGTCCTCAACGAACTTCGGGTTCTCGTACGCCTCCTCGGTCACGTGCTTCTCGTCGGGGCGTTTGAGCACCGAGTAAACCTGGCACGACGCCGACCCCTCGAGGATGGCCGCAAGGTCCTCGATCCACAGCACGCCCTTGCCCGGCACGGTGCGCACCTTGGCCTCGATCAGGCAACGCTGGTTGTGGGCGCCGAAGCGGCTGATCTCCTTGCTGCACGGGCAGAGGCTGGTGGCCGGAGCGCTGACGCCCATCACAAAGTCAACATCGTCGGCCGCGCCCGCCCCCCCCGGCCCGCCGGGGCCGGCATCGCACGAGAACGTCACCTTGTAGTCCATCAGCCCCACGTGCCCCGTCACCGGGGCCGCCTTCTTGATGAAGTAGGTAAACTCGGCGGAGAAGTGGGCCCGGCGCGCGTTGAGCCGGCGCGCGATCGAGCGCGTGATCTCGGGGATGCTCGCCGGCGTGATCGCCGGCGCTGTCCCCGCCTGCTGGTCGTTGAGCGCCTCCAGGAAGCGGCTCATGTGCGTCCCCTTCTGATCGGCCGGGAGGGACACGTACATGTTGATCGTCGCGACCGTGGTCTGTTCGCCGCCACCCACCCGCGGCGCAAGCGCCAGGCGGATGGGGTAGGTCACCCCCTTGACCCCAACCCGATCGATCGCCACGTTCCGCGAGTCACGCAGACCTTGCACATCGGGCATCCCCGCCGCCACATTGCCAGAACCAGTCCCGTTGTGCGCCACTGAACATCCGCCTTTCCTGGGCGCCGGGCGCCCGTGGGTTCATTCTAGGTCAACAGGCGATCGCCCCCTCCCCGCCGCCAGCGAGCGTTCAGCAGGGATTCGTCGCGCACGCACCCCGCTCGGAATCAGGCCGCATCCTCGGCGACGCGCCCCGCGTGACCGAGCAGGCCCTTGGCGATGTAGAGCCCAACCGGCAGGCCGATGCACGCCCCGGCCGCGCCGTCAAGGCCTGTGAGTTGAGCCCAGCGTACAACCGTCCCCGCGACGATCGACGCGTGCAGCGTCGCGTCACCGCCGCCGTTTACCAGCGCGATCACAGGGCCCGCGACCGAGACCGCCAGGCAGCCCGCCAGCAGCGGCCACAGACGCGCGCGGTGGTCCAGCGCGTAGCCGATGATCCCGCCGATGATCCCGCCCGCCATCGCCGCGCCGATCACCTGCCCTTTGTAGCCGCTCTGCGCCAGCAGCCACACCCCCAGCAGGCTCCCGGCCGCGCCGCTGGCGAACATGGTCAGGCACGCGACCGCGCCCTTCTCGTCTACAGGTTCCGCATCGTCCCTCCGCGCCATCCGCTCGATCAACCACGCGGCCGCCACAACCAGCCCGCCGACGACCACCGCCTCAGCCGCCAGCATCGTCAGCGCCGATCGGGTCCCCTCGCCCGTCTGCGCGTTCGCGTTGGCCATGACGATCTGACGCAGGCTGCCGAAGCCAAACGCCCCCCAGGCCAGCACCACCCCCATGTCGAGAAGCCCGCCGCTGACACCGACCAGACGCCCCGCAAGCAGGCCCGTGGCCCCGGCGATCACCACCGCGACCACACCAACCAGGGCCGACAACGCGGGTGTGGTGCTCAGCAGCAGGCTGGTGCCGTGCCCGCCGCTCCCGTCGGTTGCCAGCATCGTGAGCTTCCAGGCGATCGCCCCGACAACCAGCAACGCCCCGTAGAACAGCCCGTACTTGACGATCGCATCACGCATAGGCCCACGGTATGCCGCGACCGCGCATCCCCCCACTTGCCTGTGCGCCCCCGATTCCACCCCGCTTCCGCTACCATCCCCGCATGCTCGCGAATCGACCACCCGCGCCATCCTCACCGCCCGGCTCGCCGCCCGCCGGCCCGATGCAGGCCGCCACCCACCGTTCACCCGTCACACTGCAGGACCTGCTCGACGACCTGCTCTGGCCGCAGTTGCTCAAGAGTTGGAAGCTCGCGCTGGCGCCCGGCCGCGTGGCGCTCTGCTTTATCGCCGTGCTGGTGATCGGCGCACTCTGGGCCGTGACCAAGTCGGCGACCGGGCAGGACACACTCGGCGGCCTCTGGCTCGGCATCGTCAGAGACTTCCGCTCGATCATCGGCGTCTTCTCCGGCCCCGAGGCCGCGACGCTGGCGGTTTACAGCCTGTTCATCGAGACCCCTGCTGACTTTGTGCGCCAGCACCCGGTTGTCGCGCTGGCGGTCATCCCCGCGATTCTCTTCGTCTGGTGCATGGTCGGCGGCGCCGTCTGCCGCTCCTGCGCCTGCGAGGTCGCCCTCCGCGCGGCCCTCCCCTGGCGTCAGGCGATCGGCTTCGGGCTCAAGAAGTCGCTGGCCCTCTTCGCGGCCCTCGCCGGGCCGCTGCTGCTGGTGTGGGGCGCGTGCCTGCTGCTGCGTGTGATGGGGCTGGCGCTCTTTACCACCAAGGCGCTCGGGCTGCTCGGCGGCGCGACGTTCATCGCGCCGCTGCTGCTGTGCCTGATCATCTCGGTCGCCCTCTTTGCCTACCTGCTCGCTCACTCGCTGCTGATCCCCGCCGTCGCCTGCGAGGGGACCGACTCGTTCGACGCTGTGCAGCGCTGCTACGCCTACGCGCTCGCCCGCCCGGGCCGGCTCGTCGGCTACACCATCATCTCCGTCTTCAGCGTGATCCCGGCGATGGTCATCGTCGGAGTGATCGTCGCCTTCGCCATCATCGCCGCCGCCGCTCTCACCGGCGCTCCGCTCGCTGGGCCAGATGCCGTCTTCCCCGAACCGTTCCGCCCCGGCGGCGGTGAGCACCTGGGCTTCGCCCGCTGGATGGTGCGTGCGTGGACCGTGCTGTTTGTCAGCGTCGGCCTGGCCTACTTCGTCTCGCTCTACTTCTGCGCCGCCACCAACCTCTACCTTGTGATCCGGCGCCTCGTCGACGGCCAGGACATCTCCGAGATCTGGGTGCCCCAATCAGCCCCGGTGCCCACGGCCCAGCAGGCGGCCACGCCGATCCCCGTACCGGAAAAAGCCGACTACACCTGATGGCCGAACTCACCATCACCCAGCCGCGTCAGGCGCTGGCGCACACGATCGCCGGGCTGCTCGCCGAGGCCTCAGTAAAGGCGCTCGATTTGCACTTGCCAGGCGCTGCGCCCCAGCGCCTCACAACACGAACCGTTGACCTGCCCGCACGCCTGCGTGAAGCGCCGCTCGGCACGCGCGTCGCAACCGAGGACGGGCACACGATCACCCTGACCGCCGGCGGCTGCACTGTCACCGGGCCCGCCGGCTCGCTGCTGGAAGCCTTCGCGGCGATCAACGGTGCACCCCCGCGCCCGTGATCAACGCGGCTTCACCTCAATCCCCGCGTCCTTCCACGCACGCCAGTCAGGCTCAGTGTCAAAGCGATTGCCGCACTCGGGGCAGTGCCCTTCGTCAGGCAGCCCAGCCAGGCTGTGCCCGCACTGGGTGCACAGGCGACCGTCGCTCGCAACGAACTCACGCCGGATCTTCCGAGTCTTGAAGTAGACGATGCCGATCGTCACGAACTGACCCGCGAACATCCCCACAGGATCAGCCACGCTGAACCACGCCGACGCTCGCCACGGTGAGTTCAGTCTCCACGCAACCAGGCCACCCATCACCACCATCCATCCAAACGGCAGCAGCCACCACCACAGCAGCCGCCGGATCGGCCGCGGCATCTTCCGATAGCACTCCCGCCAGTACTGGATCATCGCGGTGCTCCCGGTCAATCCTCAGTCGGCAAGTCGAGCAGATCCCCCTGCCCCATCTTCTCAGGCAGCCCGTCGAGCCGCTGCGCACCGTCGATGCCCCACCGCCCAACCCGCGTGCGCCGCAGCGACTTCAGGCACCCGCCCGTCCCCAGCGCAACGCCGATGTCGCGCGCCAGCGAGCGGATGTACGTCCCCTTGCCGCACTCCACCTCAACTGTCAGCACGGGCCACGCGTAGGCCGTCACCTCAACGCGGTCGATCCGCACCCGGCGTGCCGCCAGTTTCACCTCTTCTCCACGCCGAGCCATGTCGTAGGCACGCTCACCGTCGATCTTCATCGCGCTGTACGCCGGCGGCGTCTGCATCACCGACGCTCCGACAAACCGCGCGCACACGGCCTCGACAGCCTCACGGGTCGGCGCCGCGGCCACCTCCACCGCCGTCTTCTCACCCTCCTGATCGTCGGTGCTTGAGAAGCACGAAAGGTCGATCTCCGTGAGGTAGACCTTTGTCCCCGCCATCACACGCTCGCACAGCTTCGTCGCTTTGCCGACCATCACCACCAGCACGCCCGTCGCCAGTGGGTCGAGCGTTCCACCGTGCCCCACCTTCACGCGCTTGGGTGCCCCACCCTGCACCAGCCGCCAGCGGATGCGCCGGCACACATCCATCGATGTCGGCCCCAGCGGCTTGTCGATCACCAGCAGGCCGCACGGCGTTGGCGCGGGTTGGTTCGCGGGTCCTTCGCTCACGGCTTCACCTTCCACGCCGGCGGCGGCGGATCGCTGTACTTCCCGTCGCTCCACCGCACCGGCGCCAGCACGGCAAAGCCCCCCACCAGCCACGCATCGCGGTGGAGCGCATCGGCCGACGGTGTACCGATCAGCACGCCGGCAGGGTTGGCCGCCAGCCACGCCGCCTGTTCACTCGCGCGGATCTTCTGCACGCGCCCGCGGCTCTGGAACACCACGCTGTCCTCGTGATACACCGACGCCAGCGGCCGCTCACCGCGCGGGTCGATCGCCCGCACCTGGTCGAAGATGCGTGCCGTCACGTTGCCAGACAGCAGCTTCGGCCGCTCGGCCCGCTCCAGCAGCGGCACCACCACGTGCAGCACCATCGCCAGCATGAACGCCGCGGCGCACACGCCCGTCACGCCCGCCGAGACCCAGCGCTGCCCGCGCACAAACTGCACCGCCACCAGCAGCGCAC
>JAUXUZ010000486.1 GCA_030680655.1 Phycisphaerales bacterium | reverse complement strand
CCGGCGTCACGGTCGGCGCGTTGGAGTAGTAGCGGACGCGGACGGTGCCCGGCGTGTTGGCCTCGGTGCTGCCGACGACCGACCAGAGGCCGGGGCCGAAGGTGGTGCCGTCGTCACCGGAGCAGACCGCGAGGTAGTAATCACCAGCGGGCGCGGCCGGCCAGGCGTTGATGTTGGTGCCACCGTTGGGAGAAGCGCCGGGGTTCTGCCCGTCGTAGGGGATGCCGTCGCCGTTGCGGGTACGCGTGCCGGCGCCGAGACTGATCTGCGGCAGAAGGCCGGGCCCGGTGTTGAACGAGTTGGCGACGCGGACGCCGGAGCTGTTGTAGAGCCCCATGGAGAAGTCGTTCTCCGGGAGGCCGTTGCTGGTGGCCATGTCGATATCCATGGCGCTGCCGAGCGCGCTGTTGATGGCGGTCGGGAAGACGATCTTGAGCCACGACACGACGTTCGGTGCCGTCACCACCGTTGCGGTCACGAAGTCGGACTCTTCAACCGTCGCCCCGCCGTCGACCAGCGCGGGGAAGTTGGTCGCCACCGGCGGGGTTGAATTGACGAACGTGAACGAGACGTTCTGCCAGACGCCGTCAACGCCGAGCGGTTCGTCGGTGGTCTCAAAGAACTCGAACGTCCAGACGCCCGTGACCGACACGCCGGCCGCGGGCGCGCCGGGGATGCTGACGGAGATGTTGCACGTGCCCGTGCTCACGCCGCCGAGCGGGGGAACCACGGTGAACGCGGCCAATCCGGTTGAGAGCGGCGGCGTGACGGAGATTCGCGCCTGATTGGGCACGACGGTTCCATTGTTGGCACTGGTGAGTGACTTGGTCGTTGCGCGGCCGACGATCTGGATGCCGTTGACCAGCCCGACGTCGGTTATGGTGGAAGTGATCACCGTGCTGCCGGCGCCCTGTGTGCCGTCGCTGTTGACGTTGGTGAACGCCACGGTCACGCCGGGGCTGGGCACAACCGTCGCGGGGGGCGGCGCATCGTCGAGGGTGAAGGTGATCGACGTCCACGTCTGGTCGACCAGGCCGGGGGCGGTGTCGTCGTAGGTCTCGGCGAACCGGAAGCTCCACACACCGGCGGTGTCGAAGGTGCCGATGGGCACGACGTACCGCCCTGCGGGGATGGGAAGTGAACCGGTGTAGCCGCCGGTGGTCAAGGGGATGCAGACGAAGGGCTGGCCGTTGGGCGGGGTGATCTCGATCACGGCCTCGCGCCCCCAGGTGCCGCTGAGAGACGTGTCTTGCACCGAGCCGCTGACGGTGAGGTAGCGCGCGGTATACGCGCCGCCGCCATCGCTGCCCGCGAACGTCGCGGTGCGGACCTGGTTGGCGGCGTCGCTCACCCATCCCACGCTGTCGACGTTTGTAAACGTGACGCTCTCACGCGGGGCGCCAAGCGCAGCGCACGAGGTACCAGCGACCAACGCAATCATTAGAGCCTTCTTCATGTGCTTCTCCATTTCCCTGCACGGGGCAGAACCCCTGCAGCCAGGTCTAGATTCGCGGTGTCCACACACACCGCCGGTTCCCTCTTTCCCTGCTAAGAACATACCCGCGTGGGCCGCAAACACAAGTGGAAAGACAGTTAACTTTTCTTCATGCATTACGGTCACGGCTCGCCGCGGACACCTGTTCAGAGTTTTGTCGTGCGAACAGAACGAAAACGCCCCGGTCCAGATGGACCGGGGCGGTGGTCATCAAGTCAGTCCTGCTCCGCTCAGCGGGGCTTGCGGCTCAGCCCGTGCAGAGGGCCGTGTCGTTGAAGAAGTAGTCGATGAAGACGATGAAGTCGTTGTTGTTCCACTGCCCGTCAGCGCCCTGCACGCCGCCCTGGCTGCCCAGGTCGGCCGCGGGAGCGCTGGCGAAGAAGAGGTCGATGAAGGCGATGAAGTCGTTGTTGTTGAGCAGGTTGTCCTGGCCGGGCCCGCCGCCCTGCACGCCCACATCAGCCGGTGAGCACTGCGTGGGAAGCGCATCGTAGTTGTTGCGCAGGTTGAGGACGATGTCGCCGGCGCCCAGGTTGGTCACGTAGTCGTTGATGGCCCAGAAGCGGTTGTTGGAGTAGGTGGCGCAGCACATGCTGACCTGGATGTAGTAGGTGCCGGCGGCGAGGTAGCCGTCGGAGCCGTCGCCCGGGTACGCCTCGAGGTCGGCGCTGATGGCCGAATAGTCGCGCGAGGGTGTCGCGGAACCAAACGACAGGGCGCTGTTGCCGCCGAGGGGGTTGGCGGCCGTCCACGTGTTGATGTCGTCGTTGAGCCCGATAAGGCCGCCGGCGCTGTCGTAGACGGCGATGTTGGTGTCGTTCATCGGCGCCGGGGTGGGGACGGTATCGATATCAAGGTACTTGCCGGTGGTGTCGTTGGCACCCTCAGTCAGGGTGAACGTGAACCACTTGTAACGCAGGTTGTCCGTGAGCGTGGCCGCGGTGGTCATGATGGGCCCACCGACCGTGCCCAGGTCCGTAGCCGGGGGGACATCGAACGGCGCGGTGTTGGTCGTCAGCCACGAACGGAAGTTGACGTTGTAGGTGCCCACGTTCGTCTCGGTCGTGGGGTTGATGGCGAAGAGGCCGGCCTGGAAGATGACGCCGTCGTCACCGTTGCAGACGGCGACGTAGTAGGTGTTGTTGGCCAGCAGGTCGGGCCGGTAGTTACCGCCAGCGGCCACCGGTGAGCGACCGGGGTTGGCGCCGTCGAACGGCAGGCCGGGGTCGGCATCGGTCGGCAGACCATCGGGGTTGCGGATGCCCTGGCCGAAGCTGATCTGGGGCAGTGCGCCCGGGCCGGTGTTGAACGACGTTGCGTGGACCGCACCGCCGCTGTTGTACACGGCCATGCAGGTGTCGTTCTCGGGGGTGAGCGACGTGCCGGTCATGCCCAGGTCAAGCGCGGTGCCGGTCGTACGGCTGATCGCGGTCGTGCCGACGGTGAACTTGTACCACTTGGTCTCGCCGACGGCGGCGAACGTGCCCGTCTTGGTCACGGTCGAACCGTGAACGAGGGTCACAAGCTCGGCGCTGGCGGGGGCGGCGCCCTGCACCAGGTTCACGCGGACCGTGTTCCACGTTGACTTGAAGGCGGCGGTCGTCGCGCTGGAGAGGTTGGAGAGGAACTCGACCTTCCACTCGCCGGTGTTGGCGGGGATGGCCGGGTTGGTCGAGCCGACGGGCTCGACGGTGGTATCGACACCGGCGATCGCAACGGGGGACCACTGCAGGCTGGTCGACGAGGCTGCGCCGATGGGGTTGACGGCGTAGCGGGCCGTGCGGAAGCCGCCGCCGAGGGTCGGGTGCACAGGGGGCTTGACGCGGATGAGCATCGACCGCGTGGGGGTGATGTTGTACGTCGCGTTGCCGACATTAATGTTGAAGGTGTTTGCGGCACCTTCGAGCGACGTGCCGGTGGCGATGCCCGAGACGACGACCGTGTCGACCACGTTCGACGAGGTCGGGGTGAACGCCACAAAGTTGTGCGTGTCGACCGGCGCGTTCCACGGAACATCGCAGGTCACGTTATTGAACGTGTACTCGATGGTCGAGGGGACGAAGACCGGAAGGTCCTGGAGGGCGACGGCCTCGTCGTCCATCGTCAGGGTGAGCGTGGTCCAGCTTGCGTCGGCGACGCTGGCCGCGAGACCCTCCCAAGAGGCCTCAAAGAAGCGGAACGACCACTCGCCGGTGTTGGCGGCGATGGCCGGACCCACGGGAACGGTGAACGCGCCAGCGGCAACGTTCGAGCCGCCAGCGGCCGCCATGTTCGCCGTGCCGGTGAAGGGTTGGATGATGAACTGTGCACCGCCACCGGGGGGCGTGACGAGGATCATCGCCTGGCTGGACCACGTGTTGGTGATGTTGGCGACCGTGTTGCGCAGCAGGTTGCCGCTCACGGTGATCTTCGCGACGTTGCCCGTTGCGGTCGGCGTCCACGTGCGGATCTCGTTGAGGGCGTTGCCCTGGCGACCGATGCTGGGGACGTTGGTGAACGTGATGGACTCGAGGGGCGCGGCCTGCAGGGCCGACGCAAGGCCGGCAACGGCCACAATCATCGCGGACTTCTTCATTTCAAATCTCCATTTCCCACACGGGGATACCACACAATAAAGTTCTTTCCACACATGCCGTGCGCTTGCGGCCCCACAGCCACAACCACACCGCGTTCAGATCGGAGAACCCGACCGTCAGCACCAGTCTACATCAGATTTCACGAAGCACAAGCCCTTAGGGGTACAGAGAAAAGCGTGTTGACCCCCAATGTGAGGGTCCGGTAACCCGCCTGCCGGAATCCAAAAAGCCCCGGCCGAAACGGCCGGGGCTTGCTGAAAACGGGGGTTCAGTTCAGCCGCGGATCAGCGGCAGGAGGCGGGGGCGTTGAAGAAGTTGTCGATGAAGACGATGAAGTCGTTGTTGTCGTACGAGCCGTCAGCGCCGGGCGCACCGCCGGTCGAGCCCTGGTCGGCGATGGGGTTCTGGGTGAAGAAGTAGT
>JAUXUZ010000287.1 GCA_030680655.1 Phycisphaerales bacterium | reverse complement strand
ACGATGTGCTGCTCGCGCTGGAGCATGCCCGCGAGAGTCTTCCAGACGACGCGCTGCTCACGGCGGCGACCTTCGATGTGCGATTCGCCGACGGGCGCAAGCCGCGATTGGTGACCATCCGCCACGGCAACAAGGCAACCTACACCCGCGACACTGACGCCGATCTCATTGAGGCGTTCCTGCGCGGCGGCGGCTTCGTGAAGGGAGGCAGCCATGCGCTTGTGGCAGTCGCTTGAGCGGGTGCAGGGCTGGGCGGGCGTGCGGTCGGTCTGGCGCGAGCACATGGGAGACGACCTGCAGTTCCTCCAGCCGCTCCTGCGGCCGATGGAGGAACTGGCGATGTCGGTGCCGTGGCCCGGCACGATCGAAGGCCGCAAGGTCGTCGTTCACGCTGAGGATGACATCGTCGCGGTTGATCCCGAGACGAGCGAATCCGCGCCGATCCGGCATGAGGACATCGTGCTGTGGCAACTCGATGCGGACACGCTGTTTCGCGGCATGTCCTCGGCTCTTGGTCTCGTAGGCACACCCTCGTCGGTGGGGATCGGCAACAGGCTCTGGTGGCTCGGTGAACTCATCGTCGCCGACGCCAGCTTCGCTGTGTACCTAGCCACGACGCGGAGCGCCGCCGATCTACTGCGCAGCACAGCGCACATCGCGGCGTGGTCGCAGCGACCGTTCGTGTTGGTCACGCCGACTCGCGGCGGCAGCAGCGACGAACTGGACCGGCTCCTCGCCGGACGCGAGGCGGCCCGGCTCACGCTCGACAACGCGCTGGAGTGGCTCGGAGAGGGCGCGTTTCGCGCTACGCGATCACTGCCCGATTGCCTGGCGTCGTTCCTGGATCGTCACGCACCGCCCAAAGCGACGGCGAAGCAGCCCAGAAAGTTCCCCACGCCCCGCGGTTCAACGTGGTCCGATGTGTCCATTCGTTTCCTCGGCGCGGAAAGTGTTCACGTCACCGTGCGCGGAGAGGTTCGGGAGCTTGATCCCGCAGGCATGAACCTGCTCGATGGACGAACCAAGAAGCCCAATCTCCAGTGGCAGCTGCTCCATGCGTTCGGCCTGGCCAACGGTCACATCAGCTGGAAGAAGGGCAACGCGTCCAAGGAGTATCAGAAGCGCAAGGAGACGCTCGCCAAGTCGCTGACGGCGTTCTTTGGGATCGACGGCGAGCCGATCGTGCTCGACGGGAAGGACTGGAAGTGCTGCTTCCGAGTCGCCGCCACCGATGACTGATCGCTTCGAGAAGCCTTTCGTTCACGCCCGCTCCCGCCACGACCGCGGCTTATCGGGCCAGAACGCGGCATTTTGGACAATCTGGCCCCCGGTCGAACCCGCAATCCGCACGTTGCGTATACTTCGTTTGTTGCGATTGCTGCGAATAGACGATAGACTGTGAGTGACTGGAGGAAGCATGGCGACGGACCTTCTCGAATCGACTGACCCGGTGGCGGCCACCGAAGCAGAGATGCCCCTCGCTCGGGAATCAAGCCGGCGGCTGGCTCGATACACCAAGCAGAGCACTCCGCTGAGCGTGACTCCCGAGGGCGGGAAGGCTTCCGACGCTGTCGTTTTGCCAGCTTCGGCGGTCAAGCTGCTGGTGCGTCTGCTCTCAGAAATGGCGGCTGGCAACGCGGTAACGCTAATCCCGGTCCATGCCGAGCTCACCACGCAGCAAGCGGCGGACCTGCTGGGCGTCTCTCGTCCGTTTGTGATCAAGCAGATCGAAGATCGCAAGCTCCCGCACAGGCGGATCGGCACGCACCGGCGTGTCATGTTCAAGGATCTCATGGACTTCAAGCGGCGGATAGATGCCGATCGGTCCAAGGCGCTCGATCAACTCGCCGCCGAGGCGCAAAAGCTGAATCTCGGCTACTAGACTCTCCGCCGTGAGCGCGACATTTACAGTCATCTACGACGCGTGTGTTCTCTACCCGGCTCCCCTTCGCGACCTGCTCATGCACCTCGCGATGACGGGCCTGTTTCGTGCGCGCTGGACTGACCAGATCCATGACGAGTGGATTCGTAACGTTCTGGCAAACCGGCCGGACCTGAAAGCCGAGCAACTGAAACGCACCCGCGAACTCATGGACGCCCACGCGCTCGATTGCCTCGTCACCGGATACGAGAAACTCATCGCTGGACTCACCCTGCCCGATCCCGACGACCGGCACGTCTTGGCCGCTGCGATTCGGGCGAACGCGAATGTCATCGTCACGTTCAACCTGAAGGATTTCCCGGCCACAGTGCTCGACGAGTACGGCATTGAGCCGCAGCACCCCGACGAGTTCATCACACACCTGATCGATCTGGACGCCGGTCTGGTCTGTGCGGCGGTGCGATGTCAGCGGCAGAGCCTCAAGAACCCCCCGAAGTCCGTAGCAGAGCTTCTCGACACGCGCCAGGCGCAGGGCCTGCCTCAGACCGTGCTCAGACTCGGGGCGTTTGCCAAACTGCTCTGATCGAGTTTTCGATCGGGATTCCAAACACGCTCGCAAGTTTTTCTGACGCCTGTTTCCCCGTGAAAACAGCCGCGGGAGTGGCCCGCTGCGCGGCGTGAGCAAGTCCGCCAATCGAGTTTTCGCCAGTCGAGGACGACAGGCCGGCTCCCGTCGTTCAACCACGCCCCGGGGGGCAATCCGCCGGACCTGTCGCCCCCTTGGGGCCTTCTGGCAATGCCAGAAAGGTCCGGCCCATGTCGACTCGCGCCATCGATCCATCCACCCTCAAGTTCGCCAAGACTCTCGTCCGCATCAAAGCCCGGCAACTCGGCCGCGTCATCCCTGACGCCGCGGTGAACAGCCAGCAGGACCTGGAGCAAGAGCTCCTCCTGGAGGTTGTCATCCGCTGGCCTGGCTTCGATCCCAAGCGCGGCAACGCGGAGGCATTCGTTGAGAGCGTCGTCCGCGCCAAGCTCTGCAAGATGCTCCGCGACGCCAAGCGGGCCAAGCGGATGTCCGGCCCCACCGTCAGCATCGATGGCAATGACGCGGTCGATCCCGACGACGAGTCGCGCGTCCTGTGCATCCGACTGGATGTTGAGACGGTCATCGGCAAGCTCAACGCTGGCAACCGCCGCGTGTGCGATCAGTTGCTCCGCGAGTCGGTCAGCGAAGCGGCCCGCCAGCTCCGCACGCCGCGTTCCACGCTGGAGTACGCGGTTAACAGCCTGCGCGAGCGCTTCGAGAAAGCAGATGTTGATCAGTACTTCTCGTGAACCCGTCCCGCGACGGGTTAGGTGCTCTTTGGCAGCACCGCGTTCTCAGCCGCCTTTGGAGACCCGCATGAACACCACGCCTCGCACCGTCTACCGCTTCGAGTTTGCGCACCGCGTCGATATCGACGAGGTCGAGCAGACGCTCGCGTTGTCCATTCTGGCGGTCGGGTGCCTGCACGGCGAGGCGGCGGTTCGCATGGACGCGGGCTACGCCATCGACCGCGACCGCCGCGTCATCGTCGTCGACGGCGACACCGAGACGGGCCGGGCGGTGACCCGCGTGTTCACCGGCTTCTGCATCCACGAGTTCGGCGATGACGCCTTCAGCGTTCGTCGGCCGGGCGACAAGAGCCCGCGCGGCGGCGCGGCCGCACCCGCTCCCGTCGGTGCCGTCGCGTGACCCCCACCCTGGCACACGACGCCTCAGTTCCTTCGTCCATCCCCTCGCCCCTGCCGCTCGTGCGGCTTGGGCAAGGCGACTTCACCCGCGACATCTGGCCCGAAGACCTGTCCCCTCAACGTTCAACCGGAGACTCCATGAACCCATCCAACCTGATGACCCAGATCAACAAGGGCCGCAAGGTCCAACCCCGCCGCGTCATGCTGTACGGCACGCACGGCATCGGCAAGAGCACGTTCGGCGCGATGGCCGAGGCGCCCATCTTCGTGCCCACCGAAGACGGCCTGGCAGACATCGACTGCGAATCGTTCCCCCTCGCCAAGTGCTTCGGCGACGTCATGTCGGCGCTCGAATCGCTCTACACCGGCGAGCACAAGTACAAGTCCGTCGTCATCGATAGCCTCGACTGGCTGGAGCGCCTGATTTGGGCCTCGGTGTGCAGCGACGAGAGCGTCGAGAACATCGAGAAGATTGGGTACGCCAAGGGGTACACATTTGCCACCGACAAGTGGCGGATGATCCTCGGGGCGCTCGACGCCCTCCGCAGCGATCGCGGCATGACCATCGTGCTGATCGCGCACGCCAAGATCGAGAAGTTCGAGAACCCCGAGACGGTGCCGTACGACCGCTACTCGCCGCGTCTGCACAAGCTCGCGTCCGCGCTGGTGCAGGAGTGGGCCGACGAGGTGCTCTTCGCCACGTACAAGGTCCACACCGTCAAGGTGGCCGAGGGGTTCAACCAGGCCAAGCACAACGGCATCGGCACGGGCGAGCGGATCATCCGCACCGTCGAACGACCGGCGCACGTCGCCAAAAACCGTCTGGGTCTGCCCGAGGAACTGCCCCTGGACTTCCGTATCTACGGCGCGTTCGCCCGGGGCGAGAACCCCTTCGCCGAGGCTCCCGCGCCTGCCGTGACAGCGCCGGCGACCGACGCCACCACCAACTGACCCGTTCCACATCACCACTCCGCACGCACCCCTGAACAAGGAACCTGACTCATGGCCACGCTGAACAACTTCGATGCAAACCAAGTCGATCCCTCCGTTGCGCTCGATCCGCTCCCCGCGGGCAAGTACACCGCTGTCATCTCAGACACGGAGTACAAGCCCACGAAGTCGGGCGGCGGTAAGTACCTGCAGCTCACCTTCCAGGTGATCGACGGCGAGTTCAAGGGCCGGCTCGTCTGGGCCCGCCTCAACCTCGAGAACAAGAGCGAGATGACCGTCAAGATCGCGCGCGGCGAGCTCTCGGCCATCTGCCGCGCCGTCGGCGTGATGCAGCCCAAGGACTCGGTCGAGCTGCACAACGTCCCGCTGGAGATCACCGTCGGGCTCAAGAAGCGCGACGACAACGGCGAGTTCACCAACGCCATCAAGGGCTACGCCAAGAAGGGCGGCGGCGCTGCACCGCAGCGTCAGGCCTCCAGCGCCGGCCCGGGGAGCACGCCGCCCTGGAAACGCTGAGTCCATCCGGTCGCGTCCTCGAGCTCCCGTACCCGCCCAGTGTGAACCACATCTGGCGGCGGATGGGTTCCAGGACCGTGCTGAGCCGCGAGGGGCGGCGCTACCGCGCAAGCGTGTGCGCCGCCCTCGCGGCGATGCGGGTGGTGCGAATGAACGGGCGGCTCGAGGTGCGCGTCACCGTCTGCCCGCCCGACAACCGCAGGCGCGACCTGGACAACGTGCAGAAGGCCTTGCTCGATGCCCTCGCCAAGGGCGGGGCGTACCGCGACGACTCGCAGATCGATCGGTTGGTTGTTGAACGCGGCCCGGTGACGCCGGGCGGCAAAGTGCTGGTGGAGATCTCGCAACTCAAACCATGAACCTCCGACCCTACCAATCCGATTCGATCGCCGCGGTGTACGAGCACCTGCGGGTCCGCGACGACAACCCGTGCGTGGTCATTCCCACCGGCGGTGGCAAGACGCCGGTGATCGCGACAATCTGCCGCGATGCCGTGACGCACTGGAACGGCCGCGTCGTCATCCTGGCCCACGTCAAGGAACTGCTCGAGCAGGCGGCGGACAAGCTGCGCACCATCGCGCCCGATGTGCCCCTGGGCATCTACTCGGCGGGCCTGAAGCGCAAGGACCTCGGCTACGCCGTCACGGTCGCGGGCATCCAGTCGATCTGGAAGAAGGCCTGCGACCTCGGACCCGTGGACCTAATCATCGTCGACGAAGCGCACATGGTGCCCGCCGAGGACGACGGGATGTACCGACAGTTCATCGCTGACGCCAGGGTGGTGAACCCCAACGTGCGCATCATCGGGCTGACGGCCACGCCGTACCGCATGAAGTCCGGGTCGATCTGCGCGGCCGAGAACATCCTGAACCACGTCTGCTACGAGGTCGGTGTGCGCGAGTTGATCGTGCAGGGCTTCCTGTCGCCGCTCAAGACCAAAGCGGGTCTGCAGAAGATCAGCACCGATGACCTGCACGTCCGCGCCGGCGAGTTCGTCGCCAGTGAGGTCGAGGACCTCATGGACAAGGAGGGGCTGGTCGAGGGCGCGTGCGCCGAACTTGTGGAGCACACCAAGGACCGCAGCGCCACGCTGATCTTCTCATCGGGCATCCGACACGGGCAGCACATCGTTGATGTACTCAAGGCCAAGCACGGCGTCGAGTGCGGCTTCGTCACCGGCGACACGCCCGACGGCGTGCGTAGCGCGATCCTCGGCCGCTTCCGTAAAGGCGATCTCAAGTACCTCTGCAACGTGAACGTGCTGACGACCGGGTTCGACGCCCCGCACATCGACTGCGTGGCGCTGGTGCGCCCGACCATGTCGCCGGGCCTGTACTACCA
>JAUXUZ010000460.1 GCA_030680655.1 Phycisphaerales bacterium | reverse complement strand
AACCTCCTCCAGGCCCAGCGCGACTACTTCGGCGCACACACCTACGAGCGCGTCGATCAGCCCCGCGGGCAGTTCTACCACATCGACTGGCCCGACCCCAAGCGCCCCCAGAGCAAGCCCTGACTTTGAAACACGGAGCACACGGAGTGCCCGGAGGTAGACAAAGACAGTTCACAACGAAGGTACCGAAGGAATCGAAGGTCAAATTCAGAGGCCTTAGGTCTGCTCTTCCGCACTTCGCTACGTTCGGTACCTTCGTCGTAAAGAACGCATCTGTCTTCCTCCGTGCCCTCCGTGTACTCCGTGTTAATCCCGTATGGGCATCGAACTCCGCACACCCCGCCTCATCCTCCGCCCCCTCGTCGCCGCTGACCGCGCCGCCTGGACCGAGATGATGCTCGCCGCCGAAGACGCCTTCGTCCGCTCCGGCATGGTCATCGAGCCCGGCACGACCCTCAACCAGCGCTTCGACCAGGCCCTGCACAAAACCACCAGCGCCCTCGAAGCGCAGACCGGCTACCGCTTCCAGGCCTTCCTCGCCGGCAACCAGCCCCGCGCGGGCCTCATGATCGGCGGCGCTGCCCTCAACAACATCACCCGCGGCGTCTTCCAGAACGCCGACATGGGCTGGGGCATCCGCTCCGACTGCGAGGGCCAGGGGTACGCCACCGAGATCTGCACCGCCGTGCTCGACTTCGCTTTCGCCGCGCCCCCCACCGGACTCGCCCTCCACCGCGTGCAGGCCAACGTGCGCCCCGAGAACGAACGCTCGCTCCGCCTCGCCCAGCGCCTCGGCTTCCGCCGCGAGGGGTACGCCCTCAAGATGCTCCACATCATGGGCGACTGGCGCGACCACGTCATGTTCGCCAAGCTGGCAGAAGAGCACCACCCCGACCCACAACGCCACACGCTGTAGGCCCCACGGGTCCCATAAGACCTATCTACTCGCAGCCTCAGGCATCCCTAAGGGTCCCAGCCATTTCTGCGCCCCCAATCCGCGCCCCGCGGTTACCATACCCGGCGATGGTTCCCCTGCTGGTCCATGCCGTCTGCATCAGCGTTGCCCTCGCCGCCGCGGCGGGCGAGCCGCGCCCGATCAAGGACGTCGTCGCCGACCTCGGTTCGAGCGACTTCAAGGCCCGCGAAACGGCCACCGACGAGCTCACCACCAACGACTTCACCCTCGCGCAGATCGAAGCGGCCCTCAAAGACCCCACCCTCACCGCCGAGCAACGCACGCGCCTTGAACGCGCCGGGCTGAGGCATTTCAAAGACATCCCCCACGGGGCGCTGGGCGTCGAGTTCACCGGCGCGATCGATGTCGCCGAGATCGCCAACGTCAAGAAGGGATTCCCCTCCGCCGCGACGCTCAAGGCGGGCGACATCATCACCCAGATCGACGGCGAGCCCATCACCTCACGCATCTCCAACGACCGGCGTTCATCGACCGTGCGCGCACTGGTGGTCTCGCACGACCCGGGCGACGAGGTGCCAGTCGTCGTGCAGCGCAACGGCCAGCCCGTGAAGCTCATCGTCAAGTTCGGTGATTTCAAAGACCTCAACGACGCCTTCCCCGCGCCGAACCCGGCCTTCATCCAGAGCGCCCCCGCGATCGACGAGAGCGAGTTCCAGGCCGCCTGGCGCCAGCGCCTCAAGCGCAACACCGGGCACGCCGAACCCGAACCGATCGACACCACGGCCCTGCGCCCCCGGCGCGACGCGGCCTGGGGTGGAGGGCAGGCCGAGGCCGTTGACATCATCGACGCCGCCAACCGTGCCCGCGCCGCTACCGGCGACACCCCCTCGGTCACCGTCGGCGCATCGCCCGATCAGGAGCGGTTCCTTGACCGCGCCGACGCGGCGCTCAGCGGCGGCTGGCAGGAGCGCTCCAAGGGCGGCATCGGCTTCGCCCGCGCCTTCAACGGCGGCGGGCGCGCCCCGATGCCCGTCGGCGGCATCAACGTTCAGCAGGAGCCCTCCAAGCAGAGCGACGGCGAGCTCGCCGCCGAGCGCATGCAGCTGATCCAGCTGCGCATGATCTACCTGCAGATGGCCGACCAGCCGCGTCTTGACCGCGCCCAGCGCCAGCAGTTTGTCATGCTCGACGAGCAGATCCGCAATCAGATCGGGCGCATCGACGCCGAGATCACCCGGCGCAAGGCGGCCAAGCTCCCGATCAAGCCGGGCGACAACGAAGCCCCCGCCGAACTGATGGACCCCAACCGGCAGCCCGACCAGAAGGCCGACAAGCCCTGAGGGGCCAGTCGCGAGTCTCTCGTCGCGAGAGATAACGAAACAGCAGCAAGGCCCCGGTCATTTGACTTTCGGGGCTCTTTCCTGGCGACTCGCGACGACTCACCCCTTCATCGACGTCCACGCGCTCGCGTCGAGCGTCTCCTTGCGGCGGAACAGCAGCACCACCAGCGCAAGCGCCAGCGCGGCCTCCGCCGCCGCCACCGTCAGCACGAAGATCACAAACGTCTCGCCCGTGTGGTTCATGTGGAACCGGCTGAACGCGATCAGCGCGATCCCCGCCGCCTGGAACATCAGCTCCGTGCACAGGAACATGATGATCAGGTTGCGGCGCGTCAGGAAGCCCACCAGCCCCAGCACGAACATCGCGCACGCGACGAACAGGTAGTGGAAGAGCGTCACGCCCGAGAGTGGTGCAACAGCATCGGCGATGGTCGTGATCACTGGTTGCCTCCAACCGCGGGCGCAACAAACGGCCCGTCAATCCCGAGTTCGTCATCGTCGGCCGCACGCCTGGACGCCAGCGCCTTGGCCGTGTCGTCCATCTCTACCTTCTTGCGCGCCAGGATCACCGCGCCCAGCATCGCCATCAGCAGGATCACACCCGCGATCTCGATCGCGCCCGGGTTCGCCTCCATCAGGTTGAACCCGATGCTCTCGGTGTTGGTCAGCCGCAGCGCCCCCGCCCACGCGCCCCTGGGCACATCGCGCGCAACCCCGTCAACCCCCACCACCTTGACAAACCCCTTCTCGAACAGGTCCTTCCCCTGCTCGCCGATCGCGCCGAGCTTCTCCCCTTCCTTCATCAGCCCCGCCGCCTTCAGCGCAGACTCCGTCCGCCCGGTCATCAGCATCACCTCACTGCCGCTGGCGCTGTTCTGCGCCGGCAGCTGCCGCACCCCGCCAACGAGCATCGTGCTCAGCGCCGCCAGCAGCACAAAGCCAGCCAGCGTCGCCACCACCGGCTCGCGGCTGACGCGGTCGTACTCGGTTGCCCCTTCCGTCGCCGACTCCGTCGCCCCCTCACTCGCCAGCATGATCACGAACATGTACGTGATCAGGATCGCCCCCGCGTAGACGATGATCAGTGCAAAGGCCATGAACTCCGCCGCCAGCAGCACGTACATCCCCGCCGACGCGATGATCGTCAAGATGAAGTAGAGCGCCGAGTAGATCGGGCGCGGGTGCGTGATCACGCGGAGGCTCCCGCCGAGCCCCACCAGCGCGAACACGTAGAACAGCGGGCCCGGCAAACCCTCGCCGCCCGCCCCCTTGGCCAGGCCCACCATCGCCAGCGCAAAGCCGCCCGCCGCCACCGCCGCGCCGATGACGTACGCCGCCGCCTGCCTGCGGGGCATCGCCAGCACCACGCCCAGCGCCCCCAGCGCACAGGCAACGTACAGCAGGGCAGGGCTGATCAGCGCAGTCTCGGGCAAGGGCGACCTCCAGGCGTCACGGTTCGATGGCACGCGGCGACCGAGGATAGCGGCCCAAAGCCCCCGCCGGCGCTCCCCTCCCGGGCTCTTGTGCACACCGCCCGCCGTCGTGTAAACTGATCAGCCCAAGGTGAGACGCAGGAGGCAGCAGTGCCAACGGCCGCGGACCGATTCTGGAGAGTTGTCAGCGAGCAAGCCGCCCGTTGGGCGGGTGTCGCGGTGCTCCTGGTCGGCGCTTCGGGCCTGATCGGGTGGTGGGCCGACATCCCTTCGCTCCGGAGCATCGCGCCCGGTCTGGCGGCGATGAAAGCGAACACCGCCCTGTGCATCGCGCTGTGCGGCGCGGGTCTGCTGGCCGGCCCGGGGCACCAACGCATCAACTGGGTCCGCGTCGCCTGCGGCGCCGTCTGTGCGACGGTCGGTCTCCTCACGCTCGCCGAATACGCGCTCGGGCTTGAGGAGGGCACCGCTCTGGACCGCATGCTCATCGGCGACCGCTACCCGGAGGGGCTGGTGCGCATGACGGTGGGTGCCGGCACGGCGCTCTCCTGCGGCGGCATCGGCCTCGTCTTGACGGCCTGGCCACCCCGGCGTCCCGGCGTCCTCCGCTCAACCGAATCCAGCATCGCTCTCACGGCCGTGCTCATCGGCCTGCTGGCGCTCCTTGGGTATTTCTACGGGGTCCGCTCGCTCTACCGCACCGCGATCTACCCGTCGATGGCGCTCCACACGGCCAGCGCCCTCACGCTGATCGGCGCGGCGCTGCTGCTCTCGAGGCCGCACCAGGGTCTCGCCCGCCTGATCGGCAGCGACGGACCCGGCGGCAAGCTCGCTCGACGGCTGCTGGGGTTCTTCTTCCTCTTGGCGCCGCTCATCGGCTGGCTCTGCCTGCGCGGCGAGCGATCGCAGTGGTACGACGCGCCCTTCGGCATCGCCCTGCTGGTGTGGGTCATGATCGCCCTGGGCGTAGCGACCGTCTGGTCAACCGCCCGGGCACTGGATGTCGCCGACGAGAAGCGTTCGTCGTTGCAGGAAGACCTCGCCCTGAGCATCACGCGCGAGGCCGCCTCAGCCGCCCAGCGCGGCTCGATCCTCGAGGCGCTCCCCATCGCGATTGCGCTTCTGGACGAGCGCGGCGGGGTGCTGGCGGTGAACCACCGATGGAAAGCCGTGGGCGCCGATGCCGGCAGCGCAGTCGGCGCGGACTTCGTCGAATGGGCAGGCAGAACGCTGGGCGCGGAGAAGGAAGACTGGTGGGCCGCTTCGTCGGGCGTGTGGGGCGTGCTCAGCGGCGCCCGCGCCGGGCACGCGAGCGAGTGCCGCGTGCCGCCGGCTGACAACGGGACGGGACAAACCAGCCGCGCCGGTGAGCGCTGGCTGGAGATCCGCGTCGCGCCGGTTCAAAGTGCCGAAGGGTCCAAGGCGCCCGGCTCAGTCGGCGTGCCCAACGGCGCAGTCGTCGCCGTTACCGATGTCACCCAGCGCCGCCACCTCGAGGACCAGCTGGTCCACGCCCAGCGCCTCGAGGCCGTCGGCAGACTCGCCGGGGGCGTGGCCCACGACTTCAACAACCTGC
>JAUXUZ010000452.1 GCA_030680655.1 Phycisphaerales bacterium | reverse complement strand
GGCATGGCCATGAACACGACCGAGGCCGACCCCACGCCCACCATCATGAAGCCTTCCAGCGACCAGAACATGAGGAAGTGCCCGTGCGACACCTCGTACATGACGAACACCAGGGCGAACGCACCGAGCAGGATTCCGATCAAACTGGCCTTGTCCACGGCGATGCCCCTGCGTGCGAGAGCGCCGCGGCTGCTCCACGCGGAGAAGCCGGGCCTCGCTGGGTGTGATCGGACGGTGAGCGGGGCGCGTCAAGCCCGTTTGACGCGTGGACCTTCGGGCGTGCCGGTTGTGCCGGTGCACGCCCGCGACAGCGCCGTTAGCGGACGCGCCGGTGCCTGTGCGCCGGGGCGATAACCGCTCAGGTGCCCTGCGCCAACGCTCCGGGCTTCGGGTTTGCCGGCGCCGCATCCAGCGGCCGGCCCTCGACCCGCACCTCGACAACCCCCGGGCGCTCGGAGCCGCGCGGGCAGGTGGGGATCGCGCGGTGGGTGAGGATGGCCAGCGAATGGGCCACCACCAGCAGCGTGCCGCCCTCGTGCCCGATCACGCCCATCCACAGCGGCATGCGCCAGCCGCTGAGCGAGCCGGCGATGACGCCCACCGCCATCATGCCCATAGCCCCCAGGGCGAAGCTCAGGTTGATCGTGATCGTGCGGCGCACCCGGCGCGCCAGCGCCACCGCCCAGGGCACCGCGCTCAGATCGTCGGCCAGCAGCACGATGTCGGCGTTCTCAAGGGCCGCGTCGCTGCCGATGCTGCCGATGGCGATCGCCACATCCGCCGCCGCGAGCGCCGGCGCATCGTTCACGCCGTCGCCGATGACGCCGACAGCGCGCTTCGAACCGTGGGTGCCGGCGAGCAGTTGCTTGAGGCGCTGCACGTGCTCGACCTTGTGCTCGGGGAGCTGTTCGGTGTGCACCTGGTCGAGCCCCAATTGCCGCCCGACCGATTCGCCCGTCTGCTTGTTGTCGCCGGTGAGCATCACCACCGGGCGCACGCCCAGCTCGTGCAGTCGTTCGACGAGGCACTCGGCGCCGGGCCGGACCGCGTCGGCCAGGATGAAGACGGCCGCCACGCCGTTGTGCGCGCACACGTTGCCGATCATGCCGCGTCCTTGAAGTCCGCCGAGCATCTGCACGAACCGCGCGTGCAGCGCGGCGCTGATCAGCGGCTGAACGAACTGGAGTGACCCCATGCGTGCCTCGACCCCGTTCACCGTGCCGCGCACGCCCCGCCCGGCGTCGTAGTGAACATCCTCGGCGGCGGCGGGCTCCACGCCCCGCGCCTTGGCGGCCTCGACCACCGCGTGCGAGATCGGATGGGTTGACGTCTGCTCCAGCCCGCGCGCAACCGCGAGCATCGCCCGCTCGTCGCCGGTGCCGCCGCCGCCCTCTTCCAGCACGGTGATGCGGCGCACCACCGGGCGGCCCACCGTGAGCGTGCCGGTCTTGTCGAAGGCGATCGCCCCCAGCCGCGCGAGGCGTTCGATCGACTTGCCACCCTTGAACAGCACTCCGCCACGGGCGGCGCGGCTGATGCCCGCCAGCGTCGCCGTGGGCGTCGCCAGCACCAGCGCGCAGGGGGAGACGACGATCAGCAGCCCGATCGCGGTGTACATCGCGTCGCGCACGTCGCGATCCAAGACCTGCCACCAGACCAGGAACACCGCCAGCGACACGACGAACACGCCCACCGTGTACGGCTGGCTCAGCTTGTCGATGAGCTGCTGCACCGGCTCGCGCTGCTGCTGCGCTTCGGTCACCAGGTGAAGGATGCGGGCCAGGGCGCTCTCGCCGGAGGGGCGCGTGATCGCGCACTCGATCACGTTGCCCACGTTCACCGTGCCGCCGAAGATATCGTCGCCCGCTTCGACCGTTCGCGGCTGGCTCTCGCCGGTGAGCGACGCCTGATCGATGCTGCTGCGGCCCACCGTCACGCGCGCGTCGGCGGGCACCTGCTCACCGGGCCTGACCCTCACCCGGTCGCCCGCCTTGAGTTCTTCCGGCGAGACCAGCGCCCACGCGCTCGTCGGCGCGTCCCACCGCTCGGCCTTGGTCGGCATAAGCCTGTGGAGCGCTTCGACGCTGCGGGTCGTCTTCTCCATCGCCAGCTCTTCAAGCCCGCCCGCGAGAACGAACAGGAAGAGCAGGAGCGCTCCCTCCCCCGGATGTCCGATCGCCGCCGCGAGCACCGCCGCGACAACCATCAGCACGTCGATGTCCACGAACTGCTTCTTGGCTGCCTCGAACGCGGCGTGGCCTCCGTAGAAGAGGCCGATCACCAGCGCAACCCAGTGCAGCGTCGCCGCCGCGGCGTCCGTCGCGCCAGCGAGGCTCACGATGAGGCTCACCAGCAGCAGGGCACCGGCGATCAGCGCCATGACCACCTGCGTGCGCGCGGCGAAGAGCGCGGAGGTCGTCTTGCCGCCCGGCTTGGTCGAATCAGTCTGGCCGGGAGTGTGGGTCATGTGTGGGCATCATTGGTCCGCGGCAGAGCGGGGCAGGGCAGCGCCCCAATAGCGGCGATCTGGCCACAGTGGGCAACCCGGTGTACCACCTCGGTCTGCTCCAACGCCTTCTTGCGTTCGGGCCGCCTGTCCCAAACGCCACCCGCTGGACCCGCTCCACCGTGCTCGCCCTCTCCATCGTCAACGTCGGTTGGATGCTGCTGTTTGTCCTGCTCGCCGCCTTCGGGCTGCTGCAGTAGCAAGCGACCGCCTTCGGCAAGCAGTTGCCGAGCGGGCGGAGCTGATCGCACGGGGCAGCCGGGTGGCAACGGTCTCCGACCGGTGCCCGGGTTCAACCGGTCTCTGACCGGTTCCTCCCAGCTCATCCAGCGCACAGCAAACCGCCCCCTCAACCCGCACGTATAGACGACCGATAAGACCAGTGGACTCTCGGCACACCGCCGCACCCCGCACCTCCTTCCAGGAGGCTTCATGGTCGCCCGCGCGATGGACACCCCGCTGCCCGCCCGACTCGACGCGCTGCGCGAGGCGATCTGCGCCAAGGCCGCAGACTACGGGCTCACCTTCCCGCCGGTGGTCTTTGAGTGCGTGCCGTTTACGATGATGAACCAGCTCGCCGCCTACGGCGGGTTCCCGCTGCGCTACCCGCACTGGCGCTGGGGCATGGAGTTTGAGAAGCTCTCCAAGCGCGACGCTTACGGGTTAGGGCGAATCTATGAAATGGTGATCAAC
Source organism: Phycisphaerales bacterium (assembly GCA_030680655.1). GTDB lineage: Bacteria > Planctomycetota > Phycisphaerae > Phycisphaerales > UBA1924 > JAJTGZ01. The sequence goes on along the minus strand of JAUXUZ010000452.1, from coordinate 4,010 downwards.
ACCGACCCGGTCTACGCCTACCTGCAGGAGAGCAACTCGCTGACGGACCAGAAGCTGGTGATGGCCCACGTCTACGGGCACGCCGACTTTTTCAAGAACAACCTCTGGTTCGCCAAGACCGACCGCAAGATGCTCGATCAGATGGCCAACCACGCCACCCGCGTGCGCCGGCACATCGACGCCCACGGGCACGACGTGGTCGAGCGGTTCATCGACGCCTGCCACAGCGTCGAGTGGCTCATCGACCCGCACTCGGTCTACCGCGGCAAGGGTGACGGCGCTGCGCCGCCTTCGCACCACGAGACCGACCGGTTCCCGGCGAAGGACTACCTCGACCCGTTCATCAACCCGCGCAGCGCCATCGAGAGCCAGCAGCGCCAGCGCGACGAGCGGGCGCGCTCGGCCAGCGGCAAGCACCCGGCGAGCCCGACGCGCGATGTCCCCCTCTTCCTGCTCAAGCACGCGCCGCTGGCGCCGTGGCAGCAGGACATCCTCTCCATGATCCGCAGCGAGGCGTACTACTTCGCGCCCCAGGCCATGACCAAGATCATGAACGAAGGGTGGGCCAGCTACTGGCACAGCAAGCTGATGACCGGGCACTTCGCAGACGGCGGCGAGATCGTCTGCTACTGCCAGCAGCACGCGGGCGTGCTGCACATGCCCGAGGGGGCGTTCAACCCCTACAAGATCGGCATCGAGCTGTGGCGTGACATCGAGCAGCGGTGGAACACCGGCCGGCACGGGCCGCAGTGGGAGGCCATGACCGGCCTGGGCCAGAAGGAGGCCTACGACGACCGCTCGATGCAGGGGCGCGACAAGATCTTCCAGGTGCGGTCGGTCTACAACGACGCGATGTTCATCGAGGAGTTCTTCACGCCCGAGTTCTGCCAGCGCCACCGCTTCTTCGTCAGCAAGCCCGACACCGAGGGGATCGCCCCGGCGCCCGCGCGGGCCTTTGAGAAGGTCAAGGCCACCCTCCTGCACCACCTGACCAACCGGGGCGAGCCGATCGTCTACGTGGCCGACGGCAACTACCTCAACCGCGGCGAGCTCTACCTCGCCCACGACTTTGGCGGCATGGAGATCGATGCCCAGCGCGCCCACCGCGTGCTGGCGAACCTGCGCACGCTCTGGGGGCGCCCCGTTCACCTCAAGGCCGTCCTCCGCGACGAGCCGACGCTCTTCTCCTGCAGCGGCGAAGACGGCGCGGTGACCACCGAGCGCATCACCGACTCAACACCGCGCCCCGCTCACTCGATCTAGCCCGCCCGGGCCGCGACGCACGACGCTCCCTCGCGCCGATCGGCGCATGCAACAGCGCAATGAAAAACCGCCGGCGCGGCCGGCGGCAGAGTCGGCAATGAGCGAGCGGGTATTACTTGATCGGGTACGGCGTCAGGTGCGACGGACGATCGAAGAGCCAGAACCGGCCCATGTCGTCCCACATTAGACGCAGGTTGGTGTCGGCGGTGTGGGCGATCCCGTTGTTCACCTGCGCGGCGGTCGTCACCGGGCCCATCTGTGCCGGCGTCGGATCGGCGAGCGACTCACGGCGGACCGCGTCGGCGCAGCCACCGAGCAACGTTGCCGCGACGACAAATCCGAGACCCACTTTCAATCCAACGGCCTTGCGCATCTGGAACTCCTTGTCCGAGAAGGGTTTGTATCAGCTTTCGCGCTCGGGGTCAACCCGCCACAGACACCCGACAGCGGTGTAAGGTGATCCTCCCAGCCCACTCGGGGAGCCAAGCAGAATGTGAACAAACAGTGGAAAAGCCGTTCACGGTCAGTGGAAACACCGCCGTCCGCATGCCGAGGGTTTTTACTGGTCCTCGACCGGCAGAGCCCCTCAAGTCGGTCGCTTGCCTGGCCGATAGGCAGAGCATGTGCACCTCCTGTAGCTCGGTTTCCGCTTCGAGCGATCCTGTCGCGGCGATCATGGCGTCCCGCCAGGCGCAGATCAGCCAGCAGGCCTCGCTGAAGGCGGCCAAGATGGCGATGGACATCGCGAAGGACTCCGGCACCCGGCTGATCGAGAGCCTGATCAAGTCGGCGAACGCGACGCAGGCGGTTGCGGCCAAGGGGCTGATCGACGTGCTGGCGTAGGTCGGAGTAGGGGGCTGCCAATCTGACGGCTGGGGCGGGGTTCGGGCGGGGCTATTTTGAACATCCAGCGGGCGCGCCGTTTGCCTCTTGACTGTCGAACCAGCAGGGCGCTGTCATCGTTCCATCGTTTAGACGGTGGTGAGCTGCGGTCTCTGCCGGCTCGATCGGAGGCACACACCATGCGGATGGACCGTTTAACAACGTTGGCGCAGCAGGCGATCGCCGATGCGCAGAGCACGTCGATGTCGCGCAGCCACGCCGAGGTCGGCACGCTGCACCTGCTGCACGCGCTGCTGGCGGACAAGAACGGCGTGGTGGGGTCGATCCTGACCAAGGTGGGGGCTGACGCCGCGCGTGCCGCGACGATCACCGAGTCTGAGCTTGCGCGCCTGCCGAAGGTCTCGGCCAACGCGGGCCAGGCGGGGCGGGCGCTGATGGAGGTGCTCACATCGGCCGACGCGTGGGCGCGGAAGATGAACGATCAGTACATCTCCAGCGAGCACCTGCTGCTGGCCCTGAGCGAGTCGCGCGAGAGCGGGGGCGCCAAGCAGGTGCTGTCGCTGAGCGGGGCCGAGACCAAGACGCTCGAGAAGGCGATCAAGGACGTGCGAGCCGCCAGCGGCTCGCCCAACGTGACCGACGCGGGCGCGGAGGGGAACTACGAGGCGCTCAAGAAGTACGCCATCGACCTGACCGAGAAGGCCCGCAGCGGCAAGATCGACCCGGTGATCGGGCGTGACGAGGAGATCCGCCGCTGCATGCAGGTGCTGAGCCGGCGCACGAAGAACAACCCGGTGCTCATCGGCGAGCCGGGCGTGGGCAAGACCGCGATCGTCGAGGGCCTGGCCCTGCGGATCGTCAACGGCGACTGCCCAGACGCGATGAAGCAGCAGCGGATCATGTCGCTGGATGTGGGCCTGCTGCTGGCGGGCGCCAAGTTCCGCGGCGAGTTTGAGGAGCGCCTCAAGGCCGTGCTGCGCGAGGTGGCGGCCAGCGGCGGGCAGATCATCCTCTTCATTGACGAGCTGCACACGATCGTCGGCGCCGGCCAGGCCGACGGCGCGGTCTCCGCGGGCAACCTGCTCAAGCCGGCGCTGTCGCGCGGCGAGCTGCGCTGCATCGGCGCCACCACGCTCGACGAGTACCGCAAGCACATCGAGAAGGACGCGGCCTTCGAGCGCCGGTTCCAGCCGGTGTTCGTCGACCAGCCGAGCGTTGAGGAGACCGTCGCCATCCTGCGCGGGCTCAAGCCGCGCTACGAGGCCCACCACGGCGTGAAGATCCTCGACAGCGCGATCCTCTCGGCCGCGAGCCTCAGCAACCGCTACATCACCGAGCGTTTCCTGCCCGACAAGGCCATCGACTTGATAGACGAGGCGGCCAGCCGGCTGCGCATCGAGAACGACAGCATGCCGACGGAGCTCGACGAGCTGCGCCGCAGGATCATGCAGCTGGAGATCGAGCGCGAGGCGGTGAAGATGGAGGCGAGCGAGGGCCCAAAGTCGGGCAAGGACTCCGCCAGGGGGCAGCTTGACAAGATCGAGAAGGAGCTGAGCGAGCTGCAGGAGCAGAACCGCGCCCTCACCGCCCGCTGGGAGACGGAGAAGAAGGACCTCGACGCCGTCAAGGCGATCAAGGAGAAGATCGACGCCAAGCAGACCGAGCTCGAGCAGGCCCAGCGCCGCGGCGACCTCGAGGCCGCCGCACGCGTGCGCTACGGCGACATGCGCGACCTGCAGGCGCAGCTCGACAAGGCCGAGAAGGCGCTCGACGAGCGCAAGAACAAGGGCGACATGATGGTGAAGGAAGAGGTCGACGCTGAGGCGATCGCCGAGGTCGTCGGCCGGTGGACGGGCATCCCCGTGTCGCGCCTGGTCGAGGGCGAGCGCGAGAAGCTGCTGCGC
>JAUXUZ010000451.1 GCA_030680655.1 Phycisphaerales bacterium | reverse complement strand
TGGCTGGCGGCGGGGTGCGCACGTTCAGCAACCTGCGGATCTACCTGCCCTACGGGACGCCCGGCGGTGACCCGCTCAACCCCGGCGCGTACCGCGTTTCGGTGATCGTTGACCCAACCAACGACGTCGCCGAGAGCAACGAAGGGAACAACGCCACGATCTCGCCGACGGCGAACATCACGGTGCCGGCACGGAACGTCGGCAACGACCCCGCGGGTGCCGACTTGCGGGTGTACGCGTACCCGATCTCGGGTTCGTACCAGCCCGGGCAGACGATCAACGTCGCCACGATCTTCTCGAACCTTGGCAACGCAGAGGCGACCGGTGGGGTCACGCTCTCGGCCTACCTCTCGACCGACTCGGTCTTTGATGGCGGCGACATTCTGCTCAGCGGTGACGTCTTCGGCGGCAGCGTCGCCGTCTTTGCGGTGGGCTCGCTGTACGGCAACGTCGCGTTGACGATCCCCTCGAACGCGCCGACGGGGGCGTTCTACATCATCTTCCGCGCTGACGCGGACGGCACGGTGGCGGAGACCGACGACGAGAACAACTCCGCGTCGACCGGCACCGCGACTGTGACGCGTGCGGTTGTGTCGATCACGGCTTCGGACGCGGCCGCGGCCGAGTCGAGCGGGGTCGCGAACCCGGGTCAGTTCCGCGTCACACGCACGGGCCCGACGACGGCTGCGCTGGTGGTGTACTACTCGGTTTCGGGCACGGCGGAGAACGGTGTTGACTACACGACTCTCACCGGTTCGGTCACGATCCCGGCGGGCGCAACCAGCGCGACCTTCAACGTGAACGTGATCGACGACGGCCTCGCGGAGATCACCGAGACGGTGACCGTCACGCTCGACACGGACGACGCGTACGACGTCACGACCGTGGTCTCACGCCAGCAGTCGACGGTGAACATCGCTGACAACGAGCCGATCGTCACGCTGACAACGGTTGACGCGGCGGCGGCCGAGACGACCGGCGGGCAGGCGGCCAACGGCGGCACGTTCCGCGTGACGCGCCCATCGACTAACACGGCGGGCGATCTGGTCGTGAACTACACGGTGACAGGCACGGCCACCGGTGGTGACGACTATGTGGCGCTGTCGGGCACGGTGACCATCCTCGCGGGGCAGACGAGCGCCACCTTCAGCGTGGTGGTGACCGACGACCTGGTTGCGGAGGGCTCCGAGACGGTTATCGTGACGCTCAACGCCGACAACGCCTACCGCCTGTCTACGACGGCTTCGCAACGCACGGGAACGGTGACGATCGCCGACAACGAGCCGACGGTCACGCTGACAACGGTTGACGCCACGGCGGCGGAGACGGTCGTTGGCCAGACGCCAAGCGGGGGCGTGTTCCGCGTGACGCGCCCCACTTCCAACACGGCGGGTGATCTTGTCGTGCGCTACACCGTGACGGGCACGGCCGTCAACGGCACCGACTACGAGACCCTCTCGGGCACGGTGACCATCCTCGACGGTCAGGCGAGCGCGACGTTCAGCGTGACGGTGATCGATGATGCGCTCGCCGAGAGCACCGAGACGGTCATCGTGACGCTCACCGCCGACGACGCCTACAACCTTTCAACGACGGCCGCTCTGCGCAGCGGTACCGTGACGATCGCCGACAACGAGGCGGTGGTCTCGATCGTCGCGAACGACGCGGCGGCCGCGGAGACCAGCGGCACGGCCAACAACGGTCAGTTCCGCGTGACGCGCACGGGGCCCACGGGCGAAGCCCTTGAGGTGTTCTTCACGATCAGCGGAACGGCGACCAACGGCGACGACTACACGCTGATCACCAGCTCGGTGGTCATCCCGATTGGTGCCAGCAGCGCGACGATCGATATCGGCGTGATCGACGATGCGCTCGCGGAGGCGAACGAGACGGTGGTGATCACCCTCGACGCCAACACGACCTACAACATCACCGGCGTTGTTGCGCAGCGGTCCGCGACGGTGACGATCGCCGACAACGAGCCGATCGTGGTCCTGACCGCGACCGACGCCGCGGCGGCCGAGCGTGCGGCCGGTTTGAGCGCAAACGGCGGGCAGTTCCGCGTGACGCGTCCCTCGTCGAACACGGCGGGTGACATGATCGTGCACTACACGGTGAGCGGAACGGCCACCAACGGCGACGATTACACGCTTCTCACCGGAACGGTGACGATCCTTGACGGCCAGACGAGCGCCACGATCGACGTGGTGGTGACCGACGATGCGCTGGCGGAGAGCACCGAGACGGTAATTGTGACCCTCGTCGCGGACGACGCGTACCGGCTGTCAACCAGCGCGGCGCAGCGCTCGCGCACGGTGACGATCTTGGACAACGAGCCGACGGTGACGCTGTCAACCGTTGACACGATCGGTGCGGAGACCTCGGGCGTGCAGGCGGCTAACAACGCCCAGTTCCGGGTGACGCGGCCATCGACCAACACCGCGGGCGACCTTGTCGTTCACTATTCGGTGAGCGGGTCGGCGACCAACGGTGACGACTACACGCTGCTCACGGGCACGGTGACGATCCTCGACGGCCAGACGACCGCCACGATCGATGTGGTGGTAACCGATGACCTGCTGGCCGAGCCGACCGAGACGGTGACGCTGACGCTGGTGGCCGACGACGCCTACCGCCTGCCGACATCGGCGACGCAGCTCACGCGGACGGTGACGATCGCCGACAACGAGCCGATCATCACGCTGATCGCGACCGACGCGATCGCGGGCGAGGTGGTGACGGGTGGTACGCTAAGTAGCGGGAACTTCCGCGTCGTCCGCACCGGCGGCGACATGAGCCAGCAGCTCACGATCAATGTGCTGGTGACCGGCACGGCGAGCAACCTGGACTGGATCGACTTTATCGGTACAGAGATGGCGATTCCCGCGAACGCTGCTTTCTACGACAACCCGGTGATCATCTTTGACGATGCGCTGTGGGAGGGCTCCGAGACCATCGTCATCACGCTGCAGCCGGGGGCCGGCTACCACGTGACAACGATCGCTTCGCGCAGGGTGGCGACGGTGACGATCGCCGACAACGAGTCGACCGTGACCGTTACGGCCAACGATCGCACGGCGGCGGAAATTCCCACGGGCACGCAGAACCCGGGCAGCTTCCGCATCAACCGGGCGCAGGGCAGCAACGCCGCGGCTCTGAGCGTGTTCTACACAATCACCGGCACGGCGACCAACGGCACCGACTATGTGGTGCTGACGGGGACGGCGACGATCCCGGCTGGGGAAGCGTTTGTGTACGTGCCGGTGGTCATCACCGACGATCTGCTTGCCGAGAACACCGAGACGGTGATCATGACCCTCAACGCCGACGCGTCGTACCGCCTGGGCAGCACGTCCCAGCGGACGGCCACGGTGACGATCACCGACAACGAGCCGACCGTGACGGTGACCGCTTCTGACGCTGCGGCGGCAGAAGTGACCGGCGGCACGCCCAACCGCGGCCAGTTCCGTGTGACACGCACGGGCGGAACAACGGCCGACCTTGTGGTGAACTACACGATTACTGGAACCGCGACCAACGGCGATGACTACACGCTGCTGACTGGCACCGTGACGATCCCGATTGGCGCGACCAGCGCCGTGATTGACGTTAACGTAACCGACGACGGCGTCGCCGAGCCCGCCGAGACCGTGATCGTGACGCTCGACGCCGACCCTGCCTACCGGCTCGGCACGGCTGCGCAGCAGACGGCCAGGGTGACCATCGCCGACAACGCGGCGACGGTGACGCTGGCACGCCGTGACGGCGTAGGCGCGGAAGTGACCACCGGCACGGCGAACTTGATCGTCTACCGCATCACCCGCACGGGCGCACGGACCGCCGACCTGGTGGTCAACTACACGATGAGCGGCACCGCAACCAGTGGCGACGATTACGAGGCGCTGAGCGGGACGGTGACGATCCCGGCCGGCGCCGCGTTTGTTGACGTGACGCTCACCGTGATCGACGACTTGATCGTCGAAGGGACCGAGACGGCCATCATGACGTTGACCCCAGACAGTGCGTACAGGCTGGGCAGCGCGGCCCAGCAGGCGGTCGCGGCGACGATCGCCGACAACGAGCCGACGTTCGCGGTGGTCAGGGTTGACGGGTCTGCGGCTGAGACACCCAGCGGCACGGTCAACACCGGCTCGTTTGCTGTTCGTCGCACGGGCGGCAACACAGGTCAGACCAGCGTGGTGAACTTCTCGGTCTCTGGATCTGCGACGCCGGGCGTGGACTACACGCTGTCGATGACGCCGATCGCGGGTGCGACGTTTGACTTTGACTCGATCACCGGCGAAGGGACGGTCACCTTTAGCGGAACGGTGACGCAGGTCACGCTGATCGTGACGCCGGCTCTGGACGTAGAGCCCGAGGCAACCGAGACGGTCGTGATCAACCTGCTGGCGGCCGATCCAGGGTCGCAGCAGTACACGCTGAGCGGCACGCAGAACACCGCCTCGCTGAACATCGCCAACGCGGTGTTCGCCGATCTGGCGGCGATCTCGATCGGCTCGTTCAGCCTGAACACCTTCTCACGCTCGGCGACCGGGCAGCAGATGACGTTCGACGTGAACATCGAGAACCAGGGGACGACAACGCTGACGAGCGTGCGTGTCACGCTCTTCCTGCAGGCCGCGGGCGGAGCGCGGACGAACATCGGCACGATGACGTTCGCTGTCAACCTGGCCCCGGGCCAGGCGACGACGCTGAGCCCCACGCTCACGCTCAGCGGGTTCCCGGCGATCGGCACCTACACCCCGGGAGCAACGGTCGCGATTCTCACCGGTGGCAGCGACGTCATCACTGGCAACAACGCTGTGACGGACGCTGGCAGCCCGATCGACGTCACGGCCTGATCGGTGTCACGACCTGACCGGCGGGCCGGTCGGATCGCGTTCTATGGGCATACCATCGCCCCCTTCGCACTCGGGCGGGGGGCGTTTTTCCATCGTCGGAGAACCGCCCCGGTCCCCGGAGTCTCACACGTGTCCAGCGCATCCCCCACTGCTGTTGCCAACAAAGTCACGGTCACCGACGCGGGCCCCAGCCGCAAGAAGCTGACCATCGAGATCCCGGCCGAGACGGTGACCGAGTCGCTCGGTTTCTCGCTCGAGGCCGCGGTGAGTCAGGCCGAACTGCCCGGGTTCCGCAAGGGTCGCGCGCCGCGCCGGCTGATCGAGAAGCGCTTCGGTGGCGCCGTGAGCAAGCAGGCCAAGGAGACGCTGGTGGGCACCGCGGTGCAGTCGGCGGTGCAGGAGCACAAGCTGCGCGTGCTGGGCAACCCGATCGCGAAGGACATCGACAAGATCGAGCTGACCTCGGGCAAGCCGTTTGTCTTTGAGGTTGAGATCGAGGTGCTGCCTGAGTTCGAGCTGCCGAAGTTTGAGGGCTTGGCCATCCGCAAGCCGCAGATGTCGGTGACCGACGAGATGGTCGAAGCCGACCTGAAGACGCTGGGCATCCAGGAGGGTGCGCTCGAGGAGCGTCCGAACCCCGAGCCGGGCGACTACCTGACCGGGCACGCGAAGATGACCGGCTCAGACGGGGCGACCTACTTCGAGTCTGACGGCATCGTGGTGCAGCTGCCCACCGCCGACAAGGCCCCCAAGGGGATGATCGTCGGGCTGGTGGTCGAGGACCTCTCCACGCAGCTTGGCGCCGTCAAGGTGGGCGAGAAGGTCACCATCAAGACCAAGGGCCCCGAGCAGCACGAGAACGAGAAGCTCCGCGGCATGGCGCTGACGATCGAGTACACGCCCGCCCGGTGCGACCGCATCATCCCCGCGCCCCCCGCCGACCTTGTCGCACGCTTTGGCATGACCGACGAGTCGGCACTGCGTCAGGCCCTGCGCGAGCGCCAGGACCAGCGGGTGAAGATCGACCAGCAGGTCGCGATGCGCACGCAGCTGGCCAAGCACCTGCTCGAAGAGATCAAGATGGACCTGCCCCAGCGCCTGACGGCCGACCAGATCGGCCGGAACATGGAGCGCCGCCGCCTCGAGCTGCTCTACCGCGGCGTCGATGCGGGCAAGATCGAAGAGAACATGGCCGAGCTCCGCGCCGCGAGCACGTTCGACGCCGTGCGCGACCTCAAGCTCTTCTTCGTGCTCGACCGCGCGGCCGAGGAGCTGGGCGTGAAGGTCTCTGAGGCTGAGATCAACGGGCGGATCGCCCAGATGGCCCAGGAGCGCAACGAGCGCCCCGAGAAGCTCCGCCAGCAGCTGATCCAGAGCAACATGATCGGCGGCATCTACAACCAGCTCCGCGAGCACAAGACGATGGACGCGATCATCGCCAAGGCGAGCATCACCGAGCTGCCGCTTGAAGAGTACAACAAGCAGATCGAGGCTGAGAACAAGGCCGCGGCCGAGAAGGGCCAGAAGAAGTAATCGCCCGCTGATTCTCGCGGCTGCTCCTCTCGCTCAGGCGTGATGAGCGGCCGGGCAAGAGACGCTCAAAGCACCAGTTCACACAGAAGCCCCGGTGCAGACCGGGGCTTTTTCATTCACATGGTGGTGAGGACCGGGGGCGGCGGCGGGGAGAAACGAGCGTTCAGGTCAGGCGGTCGTCGGCCTCATCGTCAACGGCTGAGCGGGGGTCTGGGCGGTTGCCCAGGGCCATCCGCCGGCCCTGATGGAGAGCGCCGCAGCCGGGGCAGAGGATGCCGTGCTCGCCATCGGGCAGGCCCTTGAGCTCCTGGCCGCAGTGGTAGCAGACCGGCTGGGTGAGGCGGTGGCCTGCGCGGTTGACGGCCACCACGGCCGCGGCGACCGCCACGCCGACGACCGGGATCCACGTGAAGGGGGTCCACAGCAGCAGGGCCGCGGCTGCGAGGGCGATACCGGCGACGAGGGAGAAGGTCTTGAGTCGGAGATGGCCGAAGTACCCTCGCCCGGTGTCTACCAGGTGCTCAAGGGTGGGGTGGAGCTTGCGGCGGTCTGAGGCCATAGCTGCCCTGACTGTACGCGGGACGGGGGGCTGGGTTTCTGCGCGGGCCGGGGGTCAGCCGTTCCACTTCTTCTCGGCGGGACCGGTATAGATGCTCAGCGGGCGGATCAGTCGGTTATCGGCGTGCTGCTCGCTGATGTGGGCGCACCAGCCGGTGATGCGGGCGGCGACGAAGATGGGCGTGTACTGGGGCACGGGGATCTTCATGGTGAAATAGGTCATGCCGCAGGGGAAGTCGACGTTGGGGTGGATGGCCTTCTTGTCGAGCATGATCTTCTGGACCTGCTCGCCAAGCTGGAACCACTTGGGCGCGGCGAGCCCGCCGAACGTGCCCTGGAGGCCGGCGGCCATTTTCTTGCCGAGGTTGTGGAGGATGCCGGCGCGGTGGTCGCCGTTCTTGTAAACGCGGTGCCCGAAGCCCATGAGCTTGCGCTTGGAGGTGAAGGCCTTCTCCATCCACTCGTCAACCTTTGGCGTGCCGATGCCCGCCTCGCCGACGTCCTTGAAGATCTCCTTGAGCATCTCCATGGCCATCTCGTTGGCGCCGCCGTGGAGGGGGCCCTTGAGGGCGGCGATGCCGCCGCAGACGGCGCCGTGCATGTCGCTGAGTGTGCCGGCGACGACGCGGCAGGTGAAGGTGCTGGCGTTGAACTCGTGCTCGGC
>JAUXUZ010000448.1 GCA_030680655.1 Phycisphaerales bacterium | reverse complement strand
CTCATCGCGCGAGAGGTCTGCGCCCAGGTGGCCCAGGGTGGCCCTGTCGGCGGAGGCGCGGAGGTCGCCGCCGTAGACGAAGTGGTGGAGCGTGCTCAGCTCGGCGGTCATCTGGGCGAGCACATCGCTCAGGTCCGAGCGCGAGCGGATGCGCTCCAGCAGCGGGGCGTACTTGTCGCGCACCTTGGGCCAGTCGGCCCCGTGCATGTTGGTGGCGTAGAAGTAGTCGCGCAGCAGGCGCCAGGCATCGACGTACATCTGACGCCACTCCTGGCCGGGGACGACCGACATCGACCAGCCGGAGAGGTCAACGGTGTTCTTGTCAAGCTCGGCGGGGGCGGCGGCGGCATCGACAACGGCGATGGTGTCGCTGGGGGCGGCCTTGTGGATCAGGAGCTTCTTGCCGTCGGCGGAGAGCTCGTAGAGCCGGACACCCGCCAGGACGGTCTTGACCTCGGGCTTCTCGTTGGTGATAGCGATGGCTTTGAGGGTCAAGTTGCCGGGCCCGTCTTCACCGTCGCCGTAGCTGCCGAAGAAGAGGGCCTTGTCGTTGACCAGCAGGCGGGTGTAGTTGCCGGCGGGGACGGGGGCCTCGATGATGCGGGCCTGGAGGCCGTCGAGGTCGATGATGACCTCGACGGGCTTCTTGGGTTCGTCCTTCTTGGGTTCGTCCTTCTTGGGTTCGTCCTTCTTGGGTTCGTCTTTCTTGGGTTCGTCTTTCTTGGGTTCGTCTTTCTTGGGTTCGTCTTTCTTGGCGTCGCCGTTCTTGGTTGCGTCTTTGGTGGGGTCGGAGGTTGCGGGTTGGCTCTCCCCGGGCTTCTGCCCGGGGCTCGTTTCAGGCTTCTGCCCGGGGCTCGTTTCGGGCTTCTTCTCGTCCTTTGCTGGATCCGGTTTCTTCTCGTCCTTCTTCTCGTCTTTCTTCTTGGCCTCTTCGGCGGCGAAGACCTCATCGCGTGGCTGCCAGGGTGAGCGTGTGCCGGCCTTGAGCGCGAGCTGGTAGACCCGGGTTTTGTCGGTGAAGTAGGGCTGAGGGGCCATCGGGCCCCAGGGGCTGGAGGTGGTGCTGCTGATCGTGCGGTCGGAGAGGAAGTAGAGCCACTTGCCATCGGGGCTGAAGCGGGGTGAGAAGCTCTCGTAGCGGTCGGTCGTCGCCGCGGTGATGCCCCCCGCGCCCTCTGCCCCTGCGCCCGCCCCCCCCGCGCCCGCCACGGAGTAGAGCTTGATCTGGCGGTTGAAGTTCTCGGCCTGCTCGACGTACGCGAGCCACTTGCTGTCGGGCGACCAGGTGAGCTCGCCGAAGGCGTCAACCTTGCCGGTGGCGATGAGCTTCGTCGCGCCGTCGGCGACGGTGGTGATCCAGAGCTGCTGGTTCTTGTCGTGGTGGGCGATCATGGTGCCGTCGGGGCTCGGCACCGCCTCCCAGCGGAGCACCTTGGCGCTGCCGGTGACCTGCTTCATCGCCGCGCTGGCGTTGACGCCGTTGGCGGGGGTGGTCCAGAACTCAACCTCGCCCGAGCGGTCGGACGACACCAGCAGGTCCTTGCCGCCGGCGCTGGGCATGAACGTCGCCGTGCGGTGGCGCACGCCCTGGTCGCGCGTCGCCTCGACGATGCGCCCCTGCTTGGCGGGGGCGACAAACACACGCCCGCGCGCCACGATCACCATGCGGTCACCGTCGGGCGAGATGTCGAGCCCGCTGAT
>JAUXUZ010000442.1 GCA_030680655.1 Phycisphaerales bacterium | reverse complement strand
CCGGTCTGGGTCGCGGCGATGAGCACGAGGAAGCCGACGCCCGCGGCGGCCGCGGCGAAGATCTTCTGCTTCTTGAGGACCATCAAGCCAAGGCCGACGATCGCTGCGAAGAGGCTGACGCCGGTCATCGATTCGAACTGGTTCTGGATGCTGTACCGCTCGGCGACGTACGACCGGATGCCGAAACCCGCGGCGTGCATGACCACCGCGGCGATCAGCAGCACCATCCCTGTGCGGGAGAGCCAGGGGCGGCCGGTGCCGAAGGCCAGCAGGAGGAAGAGCGTGGCGAAGCAGTAGAGCCACATGCCGTAGTCAAAGAAGTGGGCGCTGTTGTAGAGCGCCTCAAGGGTGCGGCGTGTAGTGGGATAAGTCTGGGGGTTGATCTTCGGCAGGGCCTCGGCGAGTTGCCTGATCGCGCTGTTAGCGGCCTGGGCGTCGCCCTTGCGCCAGGCGTCACCGAGCGCTCGCGTCGCCGCGGCCGCGGGGTCTGCCGGCTTGAGCGAGCCGAGGTGGAGCCAGGGTGTCTCGGGCGCGGCTGAGGAGACGAGCATGAGCGTGGCGTCGGCGTGGATGAACGCCGACATCGACTCGTCGAGGTCGCCGATAGCGTTGGACTTGATCTGGCTGAGGTTGCCCTTGTCGTCGTAGGGCGTGATCGCCTTGGCCCGGAACTGGTCCTCGACCATCTTCGGCGTGAGGCGACCGAGCCTCATCCAGTCGTCGATGATCTTGGTTGGTGACTGTCCCGGGCTGACCGTGCGCTCGGTCCAGACGTGCTTAAGGATGTCCTCCCGGAGGGGGTGGTACGGGACGCCGATGATCGCTTTGTCGCTGTAGAAGGCGGGGTCGATGATGATGTCGAGGTAAGTGAACAGGGGGTCGTAGTTGACCTTGCGCCACTTGGTCTCGCCGTTGACCTGCTCGGGAACGACGTCGAAGAAGTTCCTGCGGGCGGTGATCCCTGTGACGATCTCACCGGCGAGGGTCCCGAGGATCTTGACGCGCCCGTTGTGATAGACCGCCAGGTCGCGCAGCGGCGAGAGGTCAACCGACTCAGCGAACGCCTTCTTGGCGCTCTGATCCAGAGCGGACTGCGCCGCCTTGCCGAACGGGTTTCTCGAGTGTTCTGCGTGCAGGGCCTCGGCCTGCGGGTGGGCGTTGCCGGCCGGGGGCTGTTGTGCATGCAGCGCAGCGGGGACAGCGCACAGCGCGAGGAACAACGCGGAGAAAAGCTTGAGAGCGCGGGTCATGAATTGACCTCCATCGCGGAAGGGTTGGCGGTCGCGGGTTGTGCAGCGGGTTCAGGAGACGGGAAGCGCCCTTCGGCCGCCGCCCGGGCGAACGCGGCCTTGCGCCGGCGGATCATCCACGGCTTGACGTAAAAGGCCCAGGGGATTCCGACACACGTGAGCACCGCGCCCAGCGCGATGACCTTGATGCCGGGGTTGTTGCCCACGCCGAGGATCGTGAAGCGCCCGTACGGACGCGGGAGTTCGCCGCTGTCGGCCCGTGCCTTGGTCTCGGTCCAGCCGCCGCTGTCCCAGCCGCTCTGGCTGAACTTGAAGCGGGTGTCACCGAGTGTGCTGCCGATCCACGCGGCAGCGTTCACCAGACTCGAGCGCTCGCTGTCCCACAGGTACGGCGACTCCAGGAGCGGCTCGTTGAGGCTGGTGGCACGGCGCTCGGTGGCGGCGGGCCGCCCCGCGTGGTCGAACTTGGTCACGATCAGATCGGACCGGAAGTCCTGCGGCTGCTCGCTGTGGGGATAGGGCATCATCGAGAAGTCGGCGAGTTGAAGGCCCAGGCCGGGCAACGAGTGCCAGAGCCGACCGAACGAGAGCTGGACGGTGCGCCCGCCGGGGAGCCGAACGAAGGAGGATGTCGCGCCGACGCGCTCGTTGGTGTAGAGCTGGAAGGGGAGCCAAACGGTCGTAGACCATGCCGGCTGGCCGTCGGCCGCGGGGGTCGAGACTTCAACGGCGATGGCGGCCTGCTTGTGTGTGCCCAGGTCCTTCTCGCGCTGCGGTCCGGTGATGCGCCGCGGGACCGCCGTGCGTTCGACGCTGGGGAGCCGCTCGCCGAGCTTGAACCGCAGCGACGGACCGACCGGAAGCGAGTCGCCGGTCTTGAGGGCGTCGGTCCGGATGACCGACACGCCCTTGCCTTGCACCAGCGGCAGCCGGATGAACCCGCGCACGGTGCCGTCGGGGCGTTCGTCAAGGTGCACCTGCACCATGGTCGCGTCGATGAACGCGAGCTGGATGTCGGGGCTGGGGGGCGTGCGGAGGGGCATGCCCTGCGCGTTCTTCTCCGTCGCCGAGATGTCCTGGGTGAGCTCGGGGAAGCGCGAGTAGACGTAGCGATCGAAGGGCTTGGCGCCGGCTGCGCCCGCCGCTGCGGGCGGGGTGATGCGCACGATCGCCACGCTGCTGCCGGCGCCCTCAAAGCCTGGGGTGATGATGGGGAACGGCGGGCGCGCCGAGAGCGAGGTCAGCTCGAGCGTGTAACCCCCCACATCGATCGTCCCGCCCGGCTCGATGGGGAAGATGCGTGCGATGTTCTGCTCGGTGATGCGCACGATGAGGCCGCCGGCTGGGCGTTTGCCCGTGTCCGCCGGCATCGGGATGTCCGCCGTCAGCTCCGCCCAGCGCTCCTCCGAGAGGTTGCGCGTGTACTCGATGCCGATCGCGTTAGCGATCTGCACCACGCGCTCGGAGGGGACCGTGGGCATGAACCCCATCGTCTGCACAAGCCTGTCCTTGCCGTCGGGGAGCTCGTTCTGGTTGCGGTCCAGGGTCGTGCGCATCTCGATGTAGCGCACGGGCTGATCGGGCGGGGTCGTCCCCGGGGCGGCATCGACCTTGCGCCACGCGGGCACAAGCTCCGCTGCGGCGGCGTACCCGACAACCCGGAAGGAAATGTCGGGATCGGCGAGCGCCGACGAGGCGGAACTCGTCGGCGGGACGGGGATGCTGAGCGTCCGGCCTTCGTCGCCCGGTTCGGGCAAGACATCCAGCGCGGTCACCGCGCCGAGGTTGTAGTCGTTGTACCGCGGCACGCTGAAGAGCCTGCGCTGGTCGGCTTCCATATCTGGCGGCAGGCCCAGGGCCGCTCGCTCTTGGGGCGTCCGCACCTGGCTCACGCGGAGCACGACGCGCGTGTTGTCGAAGAACCCGACCTCCATCGGGCCGGGTGTCGGCGCCGCGCTGCTGGTTGCGCCAGGGTCCGGCGGGCCGGAGAGGAGGAGCACGTCGCCCTCGAGTTTCGCGACCGAGTAGGCCGCCGACCCGAGCCCGAGGGTCACGATGCCGGTGTGCACGGTGAGCACGCCGAGGTTCGGCAGCACAAACTCGATACGCCGGACCGTCGCCGTGGCCATGTTCACCACGAACAGCACCAGCAGCAGCTTGAGCGGCCACCAGCCGTAGAACTCCAGCTCGGTCATCTCCAGCGCAGGTGTGCGGCGGACCGAGACGGCCTTGTACTGCTCCACAAAGCCGGCGAAGAGCCGAAGCCCGGAGTGGCTCGACTCGTTGTAGCGCAGCACCGGCCAGGCGATGGCGTACCAGCCCCAGATCGCGACGAGTGCAACGAGAATGAAGAGAACGAGCCCCACGGCGAATCGGACTGAGAATGCTCGCGAGCGGGTGATGCGCAGCCACCCCCACAGCGGCAGCCCGGCAACGATCGCGACGGTGATCAGAAGGGTCGCTGCGTAGAGGAGGTAGGTCGGTAGCAGGGCTACAAGACCGATCGGCACGCTGGCAAGGACCCCGTAGACCGCCAGCATCGCCAGAAAGAAGATCGCGAGGCTGATCGAGCTGAAGGCGTGGAGCAGCCAACGCAACGGCGTGAGCGGGCCCGTCAGGTGCTGGCGGTCCCACTCCTGACTGCGTACCCACTTGGCGCTCAACGGCCACCCCCGCTGCTTGCGCGCGGAACGAGTCGCATCAGCCCGGGCTGGGCTGGGGTCGATCGCATGGAATGGCGCCGGTTCGTTCCTGTCAAATGCGATTCCTTCCTGTCAGACCGGAATTATACGCGTCCAATCGCGAGGAGTTCCGGTCCATCGGCCGCGCTGGTTCTGCCGCCTGTCGCCCCCGGCCCGAGTGCCTGCGTGAGCAGTTCGGAGGAGTTGGCGTTTGGGTTCGCGTTCGGGACCTGGATTGCAACCAATCCGGCAAGAGAGCCCAACGGGGTAAGGGTGAATGGGGCGGTTTCGCGGCGAAGAGCGGCTGCGCCGTTGATCGAGGCCAACTTCAAGAGGGTGAGGGGGTCGGTGCCGTCGCGCTGGTGGAGCAATCGCATCTCGTCCCAGACACTGATGCGATCGGGCGTGTCGAGGTTGACGATCGAGTCGGTGCCCAGTGCCACGGTGATGCCAGCGGCGAGCATGTCGCGGTAGCGGTGGGGTCCAAAGTCGCTGTGGGCACCGAAGTAGCTTGAACTGCGGGGACAGTAAACCACCGGCCATTGAGCGGCCGCGAGGTTGTGGAGGTCGTCGTCATCCACATCGTTTACGTGGACGGCGGCTATGCGGTGGTCGGCGGCTCCGTGCCCCATCAGCACGTCGATGGGCGATTCGCCCAGGCCGGGGGGCGGGTCGCTGTCGTCCCACAGGTTGAGCGTTCGGAGCATGTCCACGAAGGGGCCGGCGGCTTCGGCGACGAACCGCTTCTCCGCCAGCGATTCGGCGATGTGGGAGCAAGTGGGCATGTCGTCGGGCACGCTCGCGAGCACCTGCAGGAAGTGCATCACCCCCACGCTGTAGATCGCGTGGGGCTGGATGCCTGAAACCACGCGGCCACACGCGGTCATCGCGTCAAACTCACCCGCGAGCGCCTTGGCGTTCCAGGCCGCCGAGACGGTGTTCTTGTCGGCCTTCGCGCCCTGGGCAAAGAACTCCAGGTAGGCGACGCCGTTCACGCGGCCGTCCCCGGCCAGCGCCCGGCCGGCGAACGGGCTTGGCAGCCCCCCCACCGCTCCGGAGATGTCGCCGATCAGGACCGTACCGCCTGCAAGGCTCAGTCCAACGCCGCGGCCGACGGCGGCGGCGATGCTGGGTTCATCGCTCAGCCGTGCACGGAGGATCATGCCGATCCAGGCGGCAAACCCGGCCGCAGGGTCGTGGGGACGGGGGCCGATGTGGGTGAGGTCCAGGTGCGTGTGGGCGTTGACCAGGCCGGGGAGGAGCAGGCTCTGGCGCCGGTCGGTGCTGGCGACGCCCGCCCAGCGTGAAGACGAGGCAACCTCATCGGTCGGGCCGAGCGCGGCGAGGGTGAGCGTTCCGGTCGGGGCACGTTCGATGACAGCGGAGACGCCTGAAGCGTGGTCGGCCGCGCAGCCGCGGCCGTCGATCGCCGCCCTCGCGTCGATCCTGCGCACCTTCCAGGTTGGATCCCAGCCTTGCAGCATCGTGGTGAGAATCGTCGAAAACGGGGGCGCGGGCAGAGTATCCTTGCCCGCGTGGGCTTGCGCCATTGCGCCCGCGTCTACTTCCCGTTTCGAGTGCCAACCGACTTCCGGAGCCCGACCATGTCCAGCCGTTCGATCGTTTCCAAATTCGCCGCCGTGGCGCTCACCGTTCTGGGCTTTGGCCTGGGCGGCTGCCAGGTGAACCACGACACCTACGACAGCCTGCAGAACGCGTACAACGCGCTGAAGGCGGAGAACGTGCGTCTGGCCGATGAGAACAACGGCCTGCAGGCGTCGATCCGCGACATGCGTGGTTCGATGGGCAGCGGCTCAGACGCCGCGGCGGACGCGATCGCGATGAACGCCAAACTCCGCGCCCAGAACGACGAACTCGGCCGGCGTCTGGCCGAACTGAACGCCAAGCTTGAGTCGATCGACTTCAAGGCTGGGCCGCTGGACGCCTCGACCGACGCGGCGCTCCAGGAACTCGCTCGGCAGTTCCCCGACATCCTTGAGTACGACTCGTCACGCGGCATGCTGAAGTTCACCAGCGACGTGACCTTCGCCAGCGGTGACTACTCCCTTACCGACGCGGGCAAGCGTGCGGTGCGCGAGTTCGCACGGGTCATTGACACGGTGCAGGCGGCTGGGCAGTACGACATCCTCGTCGCGGGTCACACCGACCTGCAGCGCGTGCGCCTGGTGCCGGGACGGAATTTCCGCAACAACGCGGAGCTCTCGGCCTTCCGCGCGCTCTCGGTGCGTGAGGAGATGATTAGCGCGGGCATCAACCCGTGGCGCGTCGGCGCTGCCGCGTTTGGCGAGACACGCCCGGCCACGCAGAACGCAGCGAGCGGCAACACGCCGCAAAACCGCCGCGTGGAGGTCTACCTGACCAAGGGCAACTACAACGGGCTGACGGCCAAGCCGGTTGCGTCGGTTGCTGGTTCGGCATCACCCGCGGGCGCGACGACGCCGGCGGCGAGGTCAGCAAGCCCCAGCGCGCCGACGCCCGCTGGAAACAACGAGATCGAGATCGCCAAGTAAGGGACGCGGAAGCACCCGCTTCTCACACGATCGACCCGAAGCCCCGCCTGAACAGCGGGGCTTTTCATTTGATCGGCGGGTATGTGTGAGCGTGCTGCACGCACCCTAACAGGGGCACTGATCGCCTCTTCTAGGTGGCGACCGACATTTCTCAATCGAAGATCGCTCCCGTGCTCACCCGGCCGCGCGCACGGACCGACCTTGGAGGAGGCTGCGTTATCAGCCAGAGTGGAACCGGAGGTCGTATCGCCGAGTTTCAGAGGCTCCAACCAAATGGCACGCGTCGCACTGATCGATGACAGCGAGGACATCCACGTTCTGCTGAGCACCATGCTCGGCAAGGCTGGGCACGAGGTGCGCTGCGCCGCGACGGCCGACGACGGGCTGGCGCTGATCCACAACTGGCACGCCGACGTTGTGCTGCTGGATGTTGAGATGCCCGTGCACGATGGAGCGTGGTGCCTGCGGGCCATCCGGGCTCACCCTGATCTGTGCAAGCTGCCGGTCATCATGGTCACTGCGCTGCCCGTGCGCGAGGTGGTGGTGCGGCTCGCTCAGCTCGGGGTGGACGGGCTGATCATCAAAGACGTCAACCTCTGCAAGCACCTGACCGCCCGGCTTGCGACGATCAAGCCACGCGCGGCGGTCCAGCAGGCTCACAACGGTGCGGCCCAAGCAAAGGCAGGAACGGTCACAAAGGCGGCACCAAAGCCAGCACCAACGCCGGTTGTCGCAGTTCGGCCTGCGCCGGCAGCGGGCGTCGCCGCCGATCACGAAGCCCATCCGTCGTCACCCGCCATCGAGATCGATGTGCCAGAGGCGCCGGCAGAAGTGGCGATCGACGACGAGTGGGACACGCCGAGCCTGGAGGGGGCGGCGGAGCAGCTGCGCACGCTCAAGCCGCTCATCAGCCGCAACGACTTGATCGAGGCGGTGAGCTCTAACAACGAGCTGCGTGCGATGGGCCCCGCGGCGCGCCAGGTCATCTCATTGACGGGGAGCTCAACGAGCTCGATCGATGCGATCGCCATGGCGATCCGCCAGGATCAGGCTCTCTCGCTGAAGGTGCTGAAGCTCGCCAACTCGACCCTCTACTGCAACGGCGACCGGGTGGAGTCGGTGAAGAAGGCTGTGAGCCGCATCGGGATGGCACAGATCCGCTCGACGGTGATGGCGATGGGTGTGCTGGACCACTTCGCGACGGGCGGGCTCGCGGGCCGGCTGAGGGCCGATCGCTTCTGGGAGCACTCGATTACCACCGGGATCATCGCCCAGCGGATCGCGACGGCGCGGCGCGTCAAGAACGAAGAGGCCGACCAGATGTTCACGGCCGGGCTGCTTCACGACATCGGCCGGATGCTCTACGCCGAGCGGCTGGGTGACCTGTACGCGCAGGTGATCGCCCAGGCCGACCGGCTGGGCCTGCCGCTGGAGACGGTCGAGTCACGCCTGCTGCTGATCAACCACGCCGACATGACCGACCGCCTGCTGCGGCAGTGGAAGTTCCCTTCCGAGCTGATCAACCCCATCGCGCTGCACCACCTGAGCCTTGGCAACATCAAACGCATGGTGCCGCGTGGAGTTGAGCCGGTCGCGACGCTCGCGCTGGCCAACCGGCTGGCGCACGCGCTGGTGCTGGGGAGCAGCGGCAACGAGGTGCTCTACCCGATCGAGGAGTTTGTCAGCGCCCTGGAACTCTCGGAGGCGGCCCTGGCGCAGATCGTTGAACGGACGCCGGAGCAGGCGTTCGACCTTAAAACCTTTATGCTCGCTAGTTGCGCCGACGCAGACGAGTCGGGCCCGAGTTCGCTTGACGAAGCCCGCGCCGTTCTTGGCGACAGCGTGGTGCCGATGCACGTGGCGATCAATCCATCGACCGACGCCACGGCGTTCATGCTCGCTCGACTGTGCACGGTCGGGGCGACCGACACCCCGACGGTGGCCGTTGTGCGGGTTACCCAGTCGACCGAGCGGCCGCGGTTGCTGGACCTGCTGCGTCAGCGTGAGCAGCAAGAGGGGGCCAGCAACTTGCCAACTCTGGTGATCGGCTCGGCACCTTCTTGCTACTTCCAGCCTGGCCAGCTTGGCACGCGGGCTGTTGAGCAGATGGTCGTGCCGGCCCGGCGCGAGCGGGTTCTCCACGCGATGGTCAAGCTCGCGGGCAATCGTCCGGCCGCCGCGGCGGCGTGAAGCTCAAGCAATCGCTGGCGTCTGGCCGCTTGCCTTGGGTGATGTTGCCTTGGCACGCCCGGCCATCACGAGGCCGCAGCCGAGCACAACCCCCAGCACGCTGAGGCCCGCCATAGGGAACGTCCACCCCATCCCATCGACCAGCCCGGTGCCGTCGACGGCGTCGGAGCGGTAGCGGTAGCGGCTCACCTGCATTTTGGGGAGCGTGAAGAGGGCGGCCTGCCACTCCCACGACCGCTCCTGGATCGGCTCGACGCTCGTGAGCCGGGGGCCGCCGTTCTCGGGCATCGGCGGGGCAATCTCGCCAGCCTTCTTGAGCTCGTCGCGCGCGTAGATCTCAGCGGGGGCGCGCCCGCGCCGGTCGCGGTACTGCACCGTGCGTGGCCCGGCGATGCCGCCGTTGGGCATGAACTCGTAGATCACCCACGTCCAGTCCTTGATGCGGACCTCGCCCCAGGTGTTCTGGTCAAAGCCCGGTCGTGTTTCGCGGGCGATGACGATCGCCCGCCAGTTGTCGTCGCTGAACGGCTTGATCTCGGCTTTGCCGTCCTTGATCGGTGCGAACGAGAGCACGCGGAACGATTCCTCGTAAGTCGACAGGTCTTTGAACCCCTTCACCTTCGGCGCGATGACGGGGATCGTGACGGTCGAGTCTCCATATGTGACGCGCACCGCCGCCTGGGGCTCGTGGCCGTCTGTGCCGGGCACCGTCGTGTCTTCGAGCGTGATGGGCCTTCCGAACGCGTTGATCGAGCGCGTCGACTCTGCCTTGAACAGGAACTGCTCGGGGAGCGTGGCGTTGAAGGCGGCGACCCGGCCGGCCATGAACCAGGTCCCGACGCCGGCCCCCAGCAACGACACCGCCAAGACGGCTACCCCCATCCTTACCAAACGGTCCATCGGAAGCTCCAGAGCGGGCACCGCGGGTGGCGTGGCCGCGCATTCAGTGCGAGGGGACAGGTGATGCGGGCGTTTCCTTGCCCGCCTCCTGCGGAACAGCGTTGTGCCCGTCGGTGGGCGCGCCGAGTTCGGTGAGGGTGATCCCCGTTCGCGAGCGGCTGAAGTTCGCTGTGTTCCGGGCGCCGGCGCCGTGACCGGCGGCGTGCCCGTGGCTGTGGGAGGCGGCGTAGGCGGCGATCTGATCGAACTCGGCCTTGTTGCGGTCCATGTAGGCCTTCATCAACGCGGCCTTGGCCTTATCGTTCTCGCTGAGCTCGTGGCTGGCCACGAGCTCGTGGTAGACGTTGTAGAGCCGCACGAGGTACGCGTGCTTGGTGATCGGCTTGCCGTCGCTGAGCGATTGCTCGATGGACTTGTCGGCCCGCTCCCTGGCGTGGATCGCGATGGGCGTTCCGGCGGGGATCTGGTCCTGGTTGTCGCCGCTGCCGCGGCTGAAGCCGCCGATACCACCGGGGGTGATGGCCTCGGCCTTGTGCTCGTAGATGATCCCGCGGCTGCCCAGGTCGATGGCGATAAAGCCAAGGAAGAACGTGGCGACCATGATGGTGAAAACGCACACGAGCGCGTTCATGGGGTTCTGGTCGTAGCGCAGCTGCATGAAGTACAGGGCGACGATGACGCTCTTGACGCAGGCGATCGAGAGCGCAACAACGGCGTTGACCCAGCCGGGGATGGCCACGTCGAACGTGCGGGAGTACCACTCTTCGGCGTTGGCCGCCGAGACGGTGAGCACCGTGAAGACCAGCAGGATGACCAGCACGCCCACCAGCAGGCGCAGCGGGACGATGGTGTGCCCGTGGTGCCCGGGCTTGTGCGAGTCTTTGGCGCCCGCGGGGAGGATGTCGAGCGCGAGCGCGGCCGAGTGGCCGTGCTCGTGCGGGTGTTGGCTGCCGTGGTGCTGGTTGCTCATGGCTCGTGGTCTTTCGTCGGCGGGCGTTTCGATTGAGAGCGCGCGGCCGGTGCCCGGCGGCGCGGATGGTTTGCTAGTGGATGAGGTAGAGCAGCGGGAAGAGGAAGATCCAGACGATGTCGACGATGTGCCAGTAGAGGGCGATCGCTTCGACGGCGTTGTAGTGGCGCGGGCCGAAGTGCCTCTTCTGTGCGCGCAGCAGCAGCCAGGCGTAGAGGCCGATGCCGACGATGACGTGGCTGGCGTGAACGCCGGTGGCGCACCAGTAGAGGCTCCACCAGAGGGGCTCGTTGGGGTTGACCCAGTTGGGGTAGTCGTACCACTGGCCGGGGAGCTTGCCCTCGTGGATCTTGGGGATGTACTCAAAGAGGACCTTGATGGCGAGGAAGGCCACGCCCGCGAGCATGGTGAACAGCAGGTTGAACTTCAGCCACGCCTGCCTGTTGAGCTGCGCATCGCGGACGGCCGCGGCGGCGGTGAACGAGCTGGCCAGCAGCACCACGGTGTTGATGAGTCCCCAGCGCCAGTCGAGCAGGCTGCTGCCGTGCTGGAAGGCCTCGGGGTGGAGCATGCGCATGATGGCGTAGAAGCAGAACAGCCCCGAGAAGAGGAGCACCTCGGTGGCGAGGAAGAGCCACACGCCCATCTTGACCGAGTCGAACTCGTGGTCACGGTCGCGGAAGTGCTCCGCGGCCTTGTAGGTCTCGTGGTAGGGTCGGCCGTCGATCCCGGCCCCCGCCACGTCGTTGTTTACCGGCAGTGTGCTCATGTCTTGCCTTTCGCGGCGGCGTGCTTGTGGCGCTCGCCGTGGGAGGTGGTCGGTTGCTTAGTGGTGGCCCTTGGCGTGCCCTTCGAGCTTCGGCGGCATCGCGAATTCGCCCGGGGGGCACTGTGGCGGGTAGACGTCGTCGAAGTCGTAGGGGTGGAACTCGGCGACGGGCTCGTGGTGGAAGTTGTGCGTGATGGGCGGGCTGGCGGCGTGGGTCCATTCCATCGAAAGGCCGCCCCAGGGGTTGGGCGGTGCCTTGCGCCCGCCGGTGAGCGACGCGATGAAGACCGCCAGGTGCGTGATGAATCCTCCGGCCATGGTGAGCGCGCCGACGGTGCTGATCTGGTGGTAGATCTGGAACTCGTCGACGTAGCTGGCGTACCGCCGGGGCATGCCCTGAGCGCCCATGAAGAACTGCGGGAAGAACGTCAGGTTGAACCCGATGAA
>JAUXUZ010000441.1 GCA_030680655.1 Phycisphaerales bacterium | reverse complement strand
CTTCACCGGCGAGACCGCGGCCGTGCTCGAAGGGATCAACGAGGTCGAGCAGACTGACGAGCCCGGGAACCTCGCGGCGGCCCTGGAGGCGGTCAGCACGCTGACCGCGGCGGGAAGGGGCTCGGCCGAGGACTCCAGCGGCGTCGCGGTAGCGTACGTCTTTAGCGACGGGGGCTTCACCGATCCCCCGCTTGACGCGGCCGGCGCTGCGTCCGTGCGCCTGGTTCGCATCGGACCAGACCCGGACAAACCCGCTGAGAATGTCGGCATCGTCGCGGTTTCTGCGCAGCGCGACGAGGCCGACCCCGCGACCGTTCGGGTCGTTTCCCGGTTGATCAGCACGTTCGCCTCGCCGCGCGACGTGAGCGTGCGGCTGCTGATCGACGACCAAGCCGCTGGATCGTCAACCCTTCGTCTGCCCGCACGCGGTGAACAAACGTTCGTGCTCCCGGTTGAGACCCGCAGAGGAGGCGTCCTGACCCTGCTCGTGCTCAACGAGGATGCGCTGGCGGCAGACAACGCAGCTCGCGTCGTGATCGATGGCGCTCGCAGCACCTCCGTCGTGGTGGTCGCCCCCGGCACGGCTGGGGCCGGTGCCGACCCGCTGGTTGTGAACTTCGCCCAGAGCGTCAGCCCGCCACCCGCGTCGCGCGTTGTCGGGGCTGAGGCGCTCAGCAGCGACCCGCAGGACTGGGCCGGGGTTGACCTGGTGGTGTTCGACCGCGTCGAGCCCCGCGCCGGCGTTCTGCCCCCCGTTGCCAGCGTCACCCTCGGCGCCGGGCTGGCGGCCGCCGGTGTTTCGCTGCAAGCCGCTCCACCGGGCACCGGCGCGAACGAGCGCGTGGTGAGTTGGAGCCGGGACCACCCCTTGATGCGCGACGTTTCGCTTGATGGCCTTGTGCTCCAGCACCCGGCGATGCTCAAGCTCCCTCCCCAGGGCGTGCGCCTGGCCGAGGGCGTGCGCGGCCCGATGATCGGCCTGGTCGAGGGTGCCGATGGGATCGGCCGCGTGGTGTGCTCGATCGGAGCCGAGCAAGGTGGCTGGGGGTCGGACCTGAGCTTCGTCGTGTTCATGGGCAACGCGGTGGACTTCCTCACGCTCCGCGGCCAGACCAGGGCGGGAAGGCAACTGGCCGCAGGGAGCCCGCTCTCAGTGCGCCTCGCCGCTGGCCGCAGCGAGGTCCGTGTCACCGGGCCAGACGGCGTCGAGCGACCGGTGCCGGTCCTGACGCAAGGCGCGGCAGGCTCGGGCACGCGACTCGTTTCAATCGGACGAGCGGCGCACGCGGGTGTGTATAAGGTGACGGGTACGGCCGCGGGCGAAGAAGCCGTCGCCGTGAACCTCGCCAACGCCAACGAGAGCAGCCTCGCGACGGCGAACGCCCTGCCCCTCCGCGGAACCGCTGGCGGCGGGACAGGCGGAACGAGGCAGAGCGGGCTGCCCCGGGAGGTGTGGGACTGGTTTGTGATCGGATCTCTGGGCTTGCTCGGGGTTGAATGGCTGATCTACGCGGGCCGGGCGCGGAAGTGAAAAACGGCCCGCGCGGTGGTAGATTGTCCACATGAACAAGCTCCGCCCAGTGATCGCCGTCGTCGCCAGTTCGTTCTGCACGGTTGCCGCAGCACAGGAGGGCGCGGCACCAACAAGCAAGAAGTTCTTCGACGCGGAGGTCAATCTCTCCGCCAGCTACGCCTTCCGGTCGGATGTTGATGGAGGGGGCAGCGTCGCGGTGACGCGTTCGATGATGAGCGGGTGGATCAGCCGCGAGTTCACACCCGACTTCCGCGCCTCGCTCCTGGTGAGCACCGAGGTGAGCTGGTACGACTTCAACAACGCGACTGGGTTGATCGCCGGCACCGGCAAGCCGTTCGGCCAGCTCTCCGAAACCGACGTCTCTCCCGGGTTCGCCTGCAGGATCAACGAGCAGTGGACGGCACTCTCCGGGCTGATCTTCCGCGTGGCGGGCGAGAACGACGCCGACTTTGGCGACTCGTTTACCTGGGGCGGGTACGTGGCAGCGCAGTACAAACCGAACAAGGACTTCTCGGTGACGTTCGGGGTGCGCGCCAACGACCGGATCGAGGAGGACTGGCGCGTCCTGCCGGCCGTTGCGCTCGACTGGCAAGTGAGCCAGTCGGTGCGCCTCCAGGTGCTGCCGGCGGTTGGCGGCGTCGGGTTCCGCGTGACCTCAGAGATCAACGACAAGGTCTCGTTCATCATCGACGGCGAGTACGAGACTCGCGAGTTCCGCCTCAACAACGAGGCGCCCCTCGCCCTGGGCGTGGTACGCGATTCACGAGCCCTTGTCGGGATGGGCGTGATCTGGACACCGTGCGAGAAACTGCAGATCACCGCGCGGGCCGGCGCTGTGGCCTACCAGGAGTTCCGCATCGACAACAGCGCGGGCGTCCAGCAGGTAACCGCCAACACCGATCCGACCCCCTACATCTTCCTGGGCGGGCAGTTGACGTTCTAACGCGAATACTCAGCCGCGGGCTACGGCTTCAGTTCTCGGTTCCAGGCTGCGGCGTCGATCGCCAACCGGCCGGGCTCTGGCTGCCACGGGAGCATCGGGCGCGGCCAGGACGACCGCATGCCGGCGGAGTTCAGGTGCTCAACAGCGATCCGCAGCAGGCCTGACGAGTCAACAGCCGTCGCCGGCAGGCTGACGGTGGCGCACCACCCTCCCGCGATCCGCCCGATGACGACAGGCACCGAAGGGGCAGAATCTACTCGCACGTCAACGTCGCGCACACTGGCCGCTTCGAGCGGTGACACATCGATGGCAACCGTGGGCGCAGCCGAGGGTCCAACCCAGACGCGCAACCGCTCTCCGTCAACGTCATCACCAAGCGCCCCCCGGCACTCAAGATAGAGCGTCCAACCGGCCGCCGGTGTGCCCGCGCCGCCGCTGACACCTCCCGCGCCGGCAGACGGAACGAGTGACCCCGCGATTCCGTCCGTGCGACGGGGCTGCTGATCGCGGAATGAACGGAGCGTCCAATCGGCGAAGAACGGGCCGATCAGCACCCCGGGGGGTGACGCCGCAACAGGCGTACTCCCAACGGGTACAGCGATCGAAACCGGGCCAGCGGTCATGGTGGCAACGACCGGCCCGCCACGCTGGTCCTGGCCGCCAGCGCCGCCCAGGGCCTGGCCGATGAGCGGACGCAGCGGTACGGGGTCACCGGGCGGGCGATCTCCGAAAGCCACCGCCGCGTTCGTGCGCTGCTCGCTGAGGGAGATCAGACCGAGGGTTGAACGTGGCCCACCTGAAAACGGATCGCGCAGCCCGGCATCGTCCACTACCCAGGCCAACGCCTGCGGCTGCCCCGCCAGAAAGCTCTTCGCCGCCGTTACGGAGGCGCCCGGTGGTGCGCTGATCAACGAGTCAAGAAACCGTGGGTCGGCATCGCACCAGAGCACACCCCAGCCGCCGGACCGGTCAGAGGTCGGCAGGTACGCAACCTGGACCAAGCGACGAGCCACCTGCAGCGCAACCGGTGTGTCGGCACGCGCCAGCCGCCCGATCGCGCCCGCCCACATGTCTCCCTGCTGCCGAGCAAGCGTGTTGAGCGCGGCCGGCTCAAAGTCTGCAGCAGCGGGCGTCGATGGGTTCATCGCGCGGAGCAGCAGAGCCGCCCGCCAATGGTCTCCGGGGGTCGCCAGCGGCGCACGGAGCGCCTCGGCGACGGCGGCCTGTTGCTGGGGGGTGAAATCCCCTACCACCGCCAGAGCCGCCCGGCTGAGCGCCTCCCAGCCCGGTGTGACCGCGTCAAGCCAGACCGCGGGCCCCCGTTCCCCGGCGTTCAGGGCCCGGCCGTCGGCCCCGGCGAGGGTCGCCTTGACGAACTCCGCCTTGGTCATCGGCTCACACCAACGCACGTCAAACGACGATGCCGGAGGGGTTAAATTTGTGGAAACACCCCACGCCAAAGGTCCCCGAACCCCCGCCAGCCAAACCCAGCCGGGGTCTGCGCGGCCGCCCTTCCCGCTCGAAGACGCTGCAGGAGCGTCAACGACGGTCACCACCTGAACGGGGAACAGCTTGGTGCCAGCGGTAACGACCGCCGCCGCTGGCTCATTGACCACGACAGGCATCCCGGGTGCGCCAACCAGCCGCGGGCTCGCCGCAAGCAGACCGGTCGGGAGGCCGACCGAGGCTGCAACGGTAAGGGTTGCTACTGAAATCCGAGCTGCTGAGAAGTAGGTGTGCTGCATATCCGATGTACGAGCGTACCCACGGACGGGGCACCGGGCACCGGCCCCGGGCGCGGCGGGCGGCGGCAACGAAGGAACGGAACGATGATCTCGGAGATACAAGACGGACGCTTCCGGTTCCGCGTCTACCTGCCGCACGCGAGCAAGGTTGAACTGGTCGGTGGATTCACCCGCTGGCGTGCGGGAGCGATCGCGATGACCCGGCAGGAGCCGGGCTGGTGGGAACTGGTCTGCGACGTTCCGCACGGCACGCACGAATTCTGCTACCTCGTTGACAACAGCGTCTGGCTGGCCGACTACGCGGCGCACGGTGTCACGCTGGCGGGTTACGGCGGGTGGGTGAGCAGGCTGATCGTGCGCCAACCCCGCGTTCCGCAGGCGGCTTGATCTGGCTGGTCAGGCTTCCTGCAACTGGGGCAGAGTCGCCGTGAGGTTGTCGATCACCGCGTCGGCCGTCACACCCTGCGCCTGCGCTTCAAAGTTGAGGATGAGCCTGTGGCGCAAGGCCGGGGCGGCGATGGACTGGATGTCCGCGATGCTCGCGGCGGAGCGCCCGTCCATCAGGGCAAGGCACTTGGCGGCGAGCACGATCGCCTGAGCCGCGCGCGGCGACGCACCGAACTTGACAAAGCGGGTCACCATCGACGAGGCGAACGCCTCGCGCGGGTGCGTCGCCAGCACCAGGCGAACGGCGTAGTCGAGCACGTGATCGGCGATGGCAACCTGGCGGACGAGCTGCTGGTGGGCGAGCAGGCGCGGCGCATCGAGCACCGGCTCAACCTCGCTGACGTGGGTGGTCGTCGTGCGGTTGAGCACCAGCGCCAGCTCCTCGCGCGCCGGCGTGCCGACGATGAGCTTG
>JAUXUZ010000434.1 GCA_030680655.1 Phycisphaerales bacterium | reverse complement strand
CCCGGTGAGGCCGGTGTCGCCGTGGGGGCCGCCGATCTCGAAGCGGCCGGTGGGGTTGACGTGGGTGATGATGCCCGGGTTCCACCACTTGCCCAGCACGGGCTTAATGATGTGCTTGATGACGGCCTCTTTGAGCTGCTTCTGGCGCTCGTTCCACGTGTTGTCGTGCTGGGTTGAGAGCACGACGGTGTCGACGCGGACGGGCTTGTCGTTCTCGTACTCGACGGTCACCTGGCTCTTGGCGTCGGGGCGGAGGCCGGGGATCTTGCCCTCGCGGCGGACGTTGGCCTGCTGCTCGACGAGGCGGTGTGAGAGCTGGATGGCCAGGGGCATCAGCTCGGGGGTGTCCTTGCAGGCGAAACCGAACATCATGCCCTGGTCGCCGGCGCCGTCCTTGTCAACGCCCATGGCGATGTCGTTGGACTGCTTGTTGAGGGCGACGAGCACCGAGCACGAGTCGGCGTCGAAGCGCATGTCGCCGCTGGTGTAGCCGATGTCGCGGACGGTCTTGCGGACCAGCTCGGGGATATCGACGTAGGTGTTGGTGGTGACCTCGCCGGCGACGACGACCAGGCCGGTGGCGCAGAGGGTTTCGCAGGCGACGCGGCTGTAGGGGTCGTCGGCCAGCATGGCGTCAAGGACGGCGTCGGAGATCTGGTCGGCGACTTTATCGGGGTGGCCCATCGAGACGGATTCTGAGGTGAAGAAGCGGCTGCTCATGTCTGCTCCAAAGGGGGTGGCGACCCCAGATCGGACGGAGTCGGGCCCAAGGTTAGACCGGGAGCAGACTGGAAAGCGATGGTCGGTCGCGGCGTCTGGTTATGGGGGGTGGGAGAGGCAGATGCTGGACCACTATCCTGCGTGCCATGGCCACCACCTCTGCCAAACGCGCCGTCCGCCCCCGCAAGCCGCTCAAGCTCACCTACGCGTCATCTGGCGTAAACCTGGAGGAGAAGGACACGTTCACCGACGGGCTGGTGGGGATGATGCGGCGGACGTACGGGCCGCGGGTGATCGACAACCCGGGCGGGTTCGCGGGGTTGTTCAGGCTGGACTTCAACGAGAAGCTGTTTGCGCGGAACCACAAGCACCCGGTGCTGGTGGCGTGCGCTGACGGGGTCGGCACCAAGCTGAAGCTGGCGGCGGACATGAAGAAGTACGACACCATCGGGATCGACCTGGTGGCGATGAACGTGAACGACATGATCGTGCAGGGGGCGGAGCCGCTGTTCTTCCTGGATTACATCGCGACGCCGAAGGTGGACAAGGCGATGCTCACCGACATTGTCAAGGGTGTGGCCGACGCGTGCGTGGAGAGCGGGTGTGCGCTGCTTGGGGGCGAGACGGCGGAGATGCCCGATGTGTACGCGGCCGGCGACTTTGATCTTGCGGGGTTTGCTGTCGGCGTTGTCGATCTGGACCGGGCGATCGATCCGTGCCGCGTGGAGGTTGGGGACGTTGTGCTGGGGCTGGCGAGCAACGGGATTCACAGCAACGGGTATTCGCTGGTGCGCAAGGTGGTGAAGGAGGCGGGGCTTGATCTGGGGAAGGTGTATCCTGAGTTGGCGGGGGAAGGGATCAAGGGATCAAGGGATCGAGGGATCAAGAAGAAGGGGAATGGGAACGGGAAGGGGGCGACGCTTGGCGAGGTCTTGCTGACGCCGACGCGGATCTATGTGAAGCCGATTTTGAAGCTGCTGGCGTCGTACAAGGTGAAGAAGGTGATCGGGGGGATGGCGCACATCACCGGGAGCGGGATGAGCGGGAATCTGTGCCGCGCGCTGCACCCGAAGGTGGACGCGGTGATCGACACGAAGAGCTGGCCGGTGCCGGCGACGTTCAAGTTCCTGCAGGAGCGCGGCGGGGTTGACGAGGCGGAGATGCGCCGCGTGTTCAACATGGGGATCGGGTACTGCCTGATCGTGCGGCCGACGTTTGCCAAGGCCGTGAAGGTCCACCTGAAGAAGCTGGGGGAGAAGGTGTATGAGATCGGTGTGATCGAGAAGGGGAAGGGTGAGGTGCGGGAGGTTTAACAGATTGCCAAAGGGCCAAAGTTCAAATGGCCAAATCAAGGCACCCTCACCCGCCCTCGCAGAGCCTCGGGCACCCTCTCCCAGCAAAGCTGGGAGAGGGGCTTAGAATGGGGCATGCAGCCGAGCATCAAGTACAACAACATCATCGACGGTGACGAGGCCAGGGCGGCGCAGGCCGCGGCGGATGCTGCGCCTTCGATGCCGGCGGAGAAGATCGACCAGAACAAGTTCTACATCACGCAGCGGTACCACAAGTACGCGCGTGAGGACCACGAGGTGTGGCGCGACCTGTACGACCGGCGCTGGACGGTGCTGGCAGAGCAGGTGAGCAAGACGTTCCTTGAAGGCATCGCCGTATTGAAGATGAGCCGCGACCGGATTCCGCTCTTGTGCGACCAGGTGCTGGAGGCGGACTGTGAGATTGCCGGTGGCGAGGTGCTGAAGAAGGGAACGAAGTTTGAGGGGATCAACCGGTTCCTGGGTGAGGTGAGCGACTGGGCGAGCTACGGCGTGCCGGGGTACCTACCGGCGAAGGCGTTCTTCGCGTGTCTGGCGGCGCGGCAGTTCCCCACGACGGTGCTGATCAGGCCGCGGGACGTGATGGACTACCTGCCCGAGCCGGACATCTTCCACGATGTGTTCGGGCACGTGCCGCTGCACGCGTCGCGTGTGTTCGCCGACTTCCTGCAGACGTACGGGCGGGCGGCGCTGCTGTGCGAGGACCCTGAGCACATCGAGCGGCTGGGGCGGCTCTTCTGGTTCACGGTTGAGTTCGGGCTGATCAAAGAGGACGGCAAGGTGAAGGTGTACGGCAGCGGGCTGGTGAGCAGCCACGGCGAGGCGGCGTACTCGCTCAAGGGCCAGTGGGAGACGAAGGGTGCGGGCACGCCCGACTGCACCGAGCGGCCGGTGGCCGAGTGGCGGCCGTTTGACCTGGACCGCGTCTGCTCGACGAACTTTGAGATCAACCACTACCAGCCGATCTACTACGTGCTGGAGAGCTTTGAGCAGCTGCGCGACGCGATGAACTCGTACGCGGAGCAGGTGATCGGCAAGGACGCGATGGCGGCGGCGGGGCGGCACTGAGGCGCAGGCGATGGGAGGGGCGGGAAGGAAGGCGGGAACGCGGAGGTCGCGGAGAAGCGCGGAGCGGACGGAGGGGGAATCGGCAGGCTCGGAGAGGGGATTGTGCAGTTCAGACGGTCACTCGCGAGGGCCCTGACGCCACACCTGGACGCTGCGCGTCAAGGTGTGGCACACTACAACACGCCGGTTGAGCCGAAGCCGCCGGTGCCTCTGGCGGTGGCGTCGAGTTCTTCAACTTCAAGCAGGGTGGCGTGGCTGACGGGGGCGACGATCATCTGGGCGACGCGGGTGCCGTGTTCAACGGTGTACGGCTCGCGCCCGAGGTTGATGAGGGCGACGACCATCTCGCCGCGGTAGTCGCTGTCAACGGTGCCGGGTGAGTTGGGGACGGTGACGCCGAGCTTGGTCGCGAGCCCGGAGCGCGGGCGGATCTGGGCCTCGAAGCCGACGGGGAGGGCGATCGAGAAGCCCAGCGGGACCTTGACGATGTGGCCCGGTGCGACGGTGACTGGCGCATCGAGGCAGGCGGCCAGGTCCATGCCCGCGGCCTGCTCGGACTGGTAGGCGGGCATGGTGGCGCGCGGGTTGAGGCGCTTGAAGCGGACGGTGACGGGGGAGGGCATTGGGGAGGGTACGCGGGAACGGCTAGCGGTCCTCGCCGCCCAAGAACACAGACTCGCAGAGCCGAGTCTGCGGCACCCGGCGCTTGGGGCAGAGGCTGTGCCAGGCTCGCGGAGAAGCACAGACTCCGCAGAGCCGGAGTCTGTGGCACCCGGGCGAATGCATGGGACGATGGGATGGGTGGCGCAGACTCATCGGCTCTGAGAGGGGTCTGCGTGGATTGGCCGCTGGGCACAGACTCCGCAGGGCCGGAGTCTGTGGCACCCGGCACCCGGCACCCGGCAGCAAACGCTCAGTCGGCGCGCTTCATCTCGGGGACCCACTTGCGGATGGCGGCGACGACCTGCTGCTTTTGCGAGGCGTTGGTGCGGAGGGGTTCGAGCTCGGCGAGCATGGCGGCGGCGTCGGTGGTGGTGGTGCGGCCCCACTGGCTGATGGCGGGGTGGGCGGTGGGGTTGAGCAGCTCGGCGTTGTAGGCGAGCTCTTCGTGGAGCTTCTCGCCCGGGCGAGCGCCGGTGAACATGAGCGGGTAGCTGGTGGCGTCTTGCAGGTCTTCGATCTGCGGGAGGCGGTAGCCGTCCTGCTTTGCGGCGGTGGGGATCGACTTGCTGTCGATGGCGGCCTCGTAGCCGTGCTGGCGGAGGAAGCGGACGGCCATCTCGAGGATGCTGATGGGCTCGCCCATGTCCAGGACGTAGACGGGCGCTGCGGCGGCGGGCTGGTCGAGGGCGGCGGCCTGCACGACGAGCGTGGCGGCCTCGGGGATGGTCATGAAGTAGCGCGTCATGCGCGGGTCGGTGACGGTGACGGGGTGGCCCTCGGCGAGCTGCTGGCTCCAGATGGGGACGACGCTGCAGGCGCTGGCGAGGACGTTGCCGAAGCGGACCATGCTGAAGCGGGTGGTGACGCCGCGGGAGGAGGCGATTGCGGAGATGTACATCTCGGCGAGGCGCTTGGTGGCGCCCATGACGCTGGTGGGGTTGACGGCCTTGTCGGAGGAGATCATGACGAAGCGCTCGACGCCGGCGGCGAGGCTGGCGTCGGCGATCGAGCGTGTGCCGAAGAGGTTGTTGGTGAGGGCGTGGGAGGGGTGGTCTTCCATCAGCGGCACGTGCTTGTGGGCGGCGGCGTGGAAGACGATGTCGGGCTTGAGCTGGGCGAGGGCGCGGTGGGTGGCGGGCTGGTCGACGACGTCGTGGAGGACGGCCTGGCGCTGCACGCCGGGGAAGCGGCGGCCGAGCTGCTGGTCGATCTCGAACAGCGCATTTTCGGCGCGCTCCATGAGCAGGACGGCCGAGGGCGCAAAGCCGGCGACGACGCGGGCGAGCTCGCCGCCGATACTGCCGCCGGCGCCGGTGATGAGGACCCGCTTGTTCTTGATGATGCGTCCGACGGCGGCTTTGTCTACACCCCAGTGCGTGCGGCCGATGAGGGCGGCGACGTCGATGGTCGGGCGGAGTCCGGCGGCGCCCTGGGCGCCGGGCCCGGTCTGGATCGGGGCGAGGAGGTCCTCGAAGGTGGGAACGAAGCGCTCGGCGATGGTGAGCTGCTGGAGGAGCGCGCGGATGCGGCGCGTCTGCGCCTGCATCGAAGTTGGGATGGAGACGATGGCGGCCTTGAAGCGGTACTTGGCCTGGAGGCCGATCAGCTCGTCGCTGAAGCCCAGCAGCGGGGGGAGGATGCCGCCGGCCATCGAGTCGTCGTTGTGGCCGCTGCTGCGGCAGGCGTCGAAGCGGTTGATGAGGATGCAGCCGACGGGGATGACGGGCTCGCGCCAGCCAGCGAGCTGGGCGGCGAGCGCCCGGACGGTTGAGGTGGTGCCGATGAGCACGAGCCCGGTGCGGGGCAGGCCCATGGGCCCGACGTCGGGGCGCTTAAGGGCAAGGGCTGGGGAAGGGTTCTCGCCGGGGACGCGAAGTGCTGACATGGGCTCTGTTATCGGCCTGTTGAGGCGTGGGGTTGAGTGGAAGGGAAGTGTTTGGGGCCGTCTGTGCGTGGCTGTTCAGCGGGAGCGCGGTGATGCGTACACCCGATTTGCGGGGTTTGCGGCCGACACTGCACTCGATGGAGTCGGGGCGGGACGCCCGTCGCGCCGAGGGCGCGGGTGGTCGCCAACGAAAAACCAGCCGTCGAACCTATTAGGTCCGACGGCCGGTCGAAGGGGGGAAGCCTGCGCGGGCAGATTAGCGCTCGCGCAGGATGTTTCAGGCGGGGCGTGTGGCGATCAGTCGCCGTCGGACTCTGAGACGTTGCGAGGGTCGCCGCCGTTCCAGAGGACGAAGAGCTGGTAGCGGCTCTTGATGTTCAAGCCGGCGTAGATGCCCTTGACGTGGTCGTGCACGGTGTGGAGCGAGCGGCCGAGCTTCTCGGCGATAGTGCGCTGCGACATGCCGTTGGCGAGCAGGGGAAGGATCGGCGCCTGCGAGGGGCTGAGCATCGCCGAGAGCTTGGCCCAGTGCTGCTCGCGCCGGGCGAGCGTCTGGACGTAGAGCTGGGCGAGCGTGTGCGAGAGGATGTCACCGGCGGCGATGTCGATGGGCGTGGGGCCCCAGGCGCCGACGCGCCCGTCGATCTGCCAGACGATGGCGGCGTTGGTGCCGACGGCGGGCTGCACGCCGCGGAGGAACCTGCCCAGGGGCAAGGTGACGCGCTGCGCCTCATCAACGCCCATGGGCTGTGTGACGAGCTTGCCGTTGAGGGCGGTGATATCGGTCCAGGTTGATGGGTGCGACGCGACGGCGTTGGCCGCGGCCTGGACCTGGTCGGGCGCGATGCCGCTGTAGCCAACGGTGGCGATGGGCTCGACGCGACGCGCATCGCTGCGGTCGTAGCGGCGGACGATGGCGACCGAAGCCCCGACGGGGCCGCCGATTACACCGGCTCCGCCGCTGGCTGGCCCGCCAAAGAAGGCGAGGACCTGCTGCGCGGCGATCGCGACCCACTCCTGCGGTGACGCGAGTGGCTCGGCGGCGAGCGCGCCGGCGATCCAGGTGAGACGCTCAGCAACGTCCTTCACGTGTGGGTGGCTGAGAACGGCGGCATCGTTGCTCGCGTGGTGAGCGTTCTCGTCGCTTGATCGGATCTGCGTGGCCCGGGTGGGCCGCTCGCTTGATGATTGCATCGGTGTGGTCCCTTCCATAGGACTGGGAATTGTGACGTTGTGCATGTGTATTTATTCGGCACCAGGTCACCGCTTGGTGTTGGGGTATGCTCCCCAATCGTGCGTGTGGAGTTCTGGGGAAGATGCGGCGACTGAGAAACGCTGCGCGCCGGGTCATTGCTCAACGGCTGCGGAAGTGACCGGCGTCAGAGAAATACCCTACTCGTTCAAGCGTCGGGGGCCGCTGCAATGGCTGCGGACGCGGCGGGCGATCCGCTCAGGGGGTGACAATTCCTTCACGTATAGCGAAGCGCGCAAGCTCGACGCGGTCGTGGATGTCGATCTTCTGCATCAGGCGGTCGGCGTGGTTCTGCACGGTTTTTACCGAGAGGTGCATGCGGTCGGCGATTTCTTTTTTGCTCAGGCCGGAGGCGATGTAGCGGAGGACCTCGAGCTCGCGGTCGGAGAGCTGGCCCAGGCGCGTGGCGGACTTGTCGGCGAGGCGCACGCCCTTGGGCTCGATGATGAGCCGGTCCATGACCTCCTGGCTGAAGGACGATCCGCCCCTGGCGACGGCGCGGATGGCCTCGACGATCTCTTCCGGCGGCCGGGTCTTGAGGGTGTAGCCGCGGGCGCCGAGTTCGATCGCACGCTGGATGTAGCGGTCGTGGTAGTGTGAGGAGAGGAAGAGGATGGCGGTGGCGGGTGAGGAAGCCCGTACGACAGAGGCCGCGTCGAAGGCGTCGCGCCCGGGCATGTCGATGTCGAGCACGAGGACGTCGGCCCGGTTGCGCAGGACAGCTTCGATCGCGGAGTCGGCATCGGCCGTCGCGACGACTCGGAAGTTTCCGACAACTTCCAAGCGTTCTTTGAGCATCTCGCGGAGCAACGCGTGATCGTCCGCGAGAACCACTTGAAGCGGGTTCATAGCAGGACCTCCAGTGCACACCCATGCACGGGTAGTCTACAGCACCGATTGGTGCGAGAACAGGTCGGTCAGCATCGTTCTGAGTGAAACCACGGAAAAAGGCTTGAGGAGCACGCGCGTCTGCTCGTCGGCCAGGTGGCCGGTGGTGTCGGCTGAGTCGGCGGTGAGAAGCACCGCTGGGAGGGTGGGAACAGCCCTTCTCATGCGACGGAGGCAGGTGACACCGTCAATCCCTCCGGCCTCAACCTCCATGAGGACCACCGCCCACGACGGCGGAGAGGAGGAGAACGCTTCCAGAGCGGCGGCGGTTGTGCTGAACGAATCGACCTGGTATCCGGAGTTTCTGAGTGTTTGGATAATGAGCGGGCGGACGCGGTCGTCGCCTTCAACAACCATGGCGCGGGGGAGTTTGGCGGGTTGCGCGGCGGCGGGCGGGCGCACGGGCTGTGCCGGTGTGGGCGCTGCGGATGGCCCGGGCAACGGCGCGGCCGCCTTGGCGCCGGTCAACAGCGGGAGGCGGATGGTGAACCTGGCGCCCTTGCCCGGGGCGGAATCGACGTGGATGCTGCCGC
The DNA here is from genome assembly GCA_030680655.1 of Phycisphaerales bacterium. Taxonomy (GTDB): domain Bacteria; phylum Planctomycetota; class Phycisphaerae; order Phycisphaerales; family UBA1924; genus JAJTGZ01. The sequence continues at coordinate 5,998 of JAUXUZ010000434.1, read as the reverse complement.
CGTGCTCGGCGACGATCTGCTTGACGGTGGCGAGGCCGATGCCGCTGCCGTGGTGCTTGGTGGTGAAGTACGGCTCGAACACACGGCCGCTGACTTCCGGCGGCATGCCGTGGCCGCTGTCGGTGACCTCGAGGACCGCGGAGGGGCTCGGGCCCTGCGTGTCGGCGCGGACGGCAAGGGTGATGGTCCCGCCGCCGGGCATCGCGTCTCGCGCGTTCACGGCGAGGTTCAAGAGCACGCGCAGCAGCTGCGAGTCTGCGGCGTTGATCACGACGGGTTCGGGCGAGGAGGGGGGAACGCAGACCACCTTGAAGTTGTCCGGGAGCAGGCGTCCGACGAACTTGCAATGGGCCGCGACGAACGCGGCAAGGTCCAGCGGCTTGCGCGTGCTGTCGCGCCCGGCGGCGTAGTTGACCAGCGATCCGGTGAAGTCGCGGGCGAGCGCGATCGCCTGTGCGAGGCGGGCGGCGTGCTCGGCGGTTGACGAGCCGGACGCTGCGGAAGAGACCAGCAGGTCTGCGGAGTAGCTGATGGCCAGGAGGGCGTTGCTGAAGTCGTGGGCGATGCCGCTGGCGAGGCTGCCGACGGCCTCGAGCCGGCGGGCGTGGTTGAGCTCGGCGGTGAGGGACTCTCGCTCGGCGTGCGCGAGGGTGCGCGCGGAGACGTCTTCCTGGATGAGGAGGACGCCTTCGACCTTTGCGTTGCTGTCCAGCAGCGGCACGGCGGTGAGGGCGAGGTAGGCCGGTTCGGCGCTGCAGCGCGAGAAGACGCGGACGGCCCGGGCGGGCACGGCCTTGCCGGTGCGCAGGGCGATGCGGGCAGGGCGCATGTCTTCGGGGATCGGCGTGCCGTCGAGTTCCTCGAGGCGCCAGTCGGCAACGCTCAGGTCGGCGCCGACCAGGTCCTCGCGGGTGCCGCCCATGAGCTTGATGCTGTAGTCGTTGGTGAAGACGATCCTGCCGGCGGCGTTGCAGGCGGTGATGCCCAGCGGCGCGGCGGCGGCGATGCGGAGGACCATCTGCGACTCGTCGCGGGCGGCGCGTTCGGCCTCGACTGTGCGTGTGACGTCGGTGGCGAGGGAGAGGAACGTGCGGGGGATGTCGTCGCCCTCGCGCAGGGCCGAGTTGTACCAGACACAGTGAACGACGGAGCCGTCGGGCTTGAGGTTGCGGTGGTGGATCACCACGCGTTCGGTGTCGCCCCGCAGCAGGGGGGCGAGCTCGGCGTTTACGCGGGCCTTGTCCTCGGGGTGGAGGTAGGGCGCGGCGGTGTCCCATCGCTTGCCGACGACCTCCTCCGCGGAACGGCCGAACATCTCCTGAGCTCGTCCGGCCCAGCGCGTGCAGACGAAGTCGCTGTTCCACTCAACCACGGCGAGGGGGCTGCTCTCGACCAGGAGCCTCATGCGGTGGGCGGCCTCGGCGTCGTGCTCGCTGAGAGAACCGGCTGGGTTGAGTCGCCTGGCGCGGGCGCGGTCTGCGTAGTTGGCGTAGACCCAGGTGAGGACGGTGACGGCCATCATGAGCCCGGTGAGAAGCACGAGGGCGATGCAGATCGCCAGCCAGGTGCGTGCGGCGTACATCTGCGCGTCAACCTGGCGGGCGGAGACGTCGAGCACGCGCCGGCAGGCGGTGTCGAGGCGGGCGAGCCCGATGCCGGCGGACCTGCGTGCGCTGGCGACGAGGATGGGGTCGCTCTGCTCCAGCTGGCTGACGCCGGTGGCGATGAGCTCGAGGGCGACCTTGAGCTCGGCGTTGAACTCGCTGATGGCCCGCTCTTCGGCGTCGTCGTCTGGCGTGAGCGCGGCGACGGTGTTGGCGAACGGGGCGACGTCGTTCCACGCGGCCTGCGCTTCTCTGGGGGTGCGGTCGCGGTTGGCGACGGCCTCGTTGGCGCGGGTGATGGCGCCCTCGAGGGCGCGGGCCTTGTTGAAGATCTCGACGCTGTGGGCGGCGTCGCCGCGGACGGGCATGAGGCGCGCGAACGTCAGGATCGCGAGGGCGGCGACGCCGATCGAGAGGGTGATCAGGAGCGCAACGGCGGCCTTGCGCCGGCGGATGAGTACGGCGGCCAGGTCGAGCTTCGCCTTCGGGCGCGGTGCTGGAGGGGTGATCGGCATGTGAACAACGGCTCGCTGCGTCTCCGCCGCGGCCGCCGGTGCGGTTCACTGTCGGACGTTTCCGATAACAACTTCAATGCGTCCGGCCGGGCATTTCGGTTCGGGCGGCGCGAACGGCGCCGGCGCGACTCCCGGGGGCTGCCCCTATTGTATGAGCGGGAAGCGGGCCGTATGGAACCCGGACAAGGAGCGACCGATGGCAAAGATCTCAGCGGGGGCGATTGGGCTTGTTGTTGCGCTGGCGTTGACTGGTCCTGTGGCCGCGCAGGGCACGCCGGCCCAGCCCGACAAGCGCGTCGAGCCGCGCAAGACGGACAAGACGGTTGAGGCGCTGCGGAAGGCGTACTGGACCGCGGTGCGTTCGGGGGACTTCTACAACAAGGCCGCGCGGAAGGCCGACGACGAGGGTGTAGCGGGCGTGGCGAGCCTGATGCGCGCGGCGGCGAAGGTTGAGGCGGTGCACGCGGCGAACCTTGCCAAGGCGCTGGAGGAGATGGAGGCAACGAAGGGGAAGGCGGACGAGAAGGCGGCGCCGGCGGTCAAGGCCACAAAGGAGAACCTGGCGACGGCGACCGAACTCGCGACGGCGGCTCGCGAGACGGACCTGCCGGCGGCCCGGAAGATCGCCGAGGGTGAGGGCGTGCGCGAGGCAGCGCGGGTCTTCCGCGATGCGCGGGAGGGTGAGATCGAGCTGGTGCGCCAGTTCAAGGACGCCTCGGAGCTGATGGACCTGTGGAAGAAGTCGAAGAAGGACTTTTTTGTGGGGCGCACGTGCGGCTACCTGGTTGAGAAGCTGGACCTGACCAAGTGCCCGGTGTGCGGAAAGGGTCGCGACGACTTTGAGAAGGTGAACTGAGCCGGCCGTCTGGTTCAGAACCGCCCGGCGGAGAGGAAGCGGATGTCGTGACGGGTTGAGCCCGACTCGGCGAGGTCGGCGAGGATCTCGCCGATCACGCTTGCGAACTTGAAGCCGTGCCCGGAGCAGGGCGAGGCGATGACGATGTTGGGCTTGCCCGGGTGGAGGTCGATGACGAAGTGGTCGTCGGCGGTGTTGGTGTAGAGGCAGACTTGCTGATCGAGCACGGGGCCGAGCGCCTGCGGCATGTGGTCACGCAGGAAGGCGAGCACAGGGACCGCGTCGTCGGCGGTGGCCTTGCGCGGGTCGGTGTCGGGGTCGGTCGGCACCAGGGGCGCGTGGTGAGCGAGCTTGAGGCCCGCGCCGCCCTCGCCACCGGGCGTGATGGGGAAGCCGTAATAGACCGTTGCGCCGTCGAGGGTGAAGGCCCAGACGGGGAGCTTGCCGAGGGCGAACAGGCCCGGGTCTGGCGGGTCGACCCACGCGAGCGTCTGGCGGGTGACGGTGAGCTTGATCGCGGGGGTGCCGCCCTGCCCGCTCTGTGCGAGGAGCTTGGGCATCCATGCGCCGCCGGCGAGGATGAGCCTGTCGGCGTGATAGGTCGCTCGTGCGGTGCGGACGCGCACGCCGGCGGTGTCGGCGTGCCAGTCGAGGACCGGCTCATTGGTGTGGATGTCGGCACCGCTCGCGCGGGCGAGGTGGAGTTGCGCATCGATGGCCGTGTGCGGGAAGAGGAAGCCCGCGCCCGGGTCGGCGATCGCGACCGAGCCCGACGGGGCACGGAACCAGGGGAAGCGGGCGGCGATCTCGCCGGCGCGAAGGGCCTCGAACGGGAGTCCGTGGCGCGTGGCGGACTCGATCGCACCGGAGATGTAGCGCGACGACTCGGGCCCGATGTAGACGCCACCTGTGGTTTGCATGATCGTGCGGCCGGTGTCACGCTCGAGCCTGCGCCACAGCTCGTTTGCGCGCTGCAGCAGCGGGACGTAATCGGGGTGCTCGGCGTAGACCAGTCGCGTCATCCGGGTGAGGCCGCCGTGGGAGCCGAGGTTGTGCGGCGGCGCGGAGCGGTCGAGGCCGAGGGTGCGCTTGCCGCGCGCGGCGAGGTGGTACGCCGCGGCGGAGCCCATCGAACCGAGACCGACGATGATGGTGTGGTAGCGGGGCACGAGGGATGGTAATGGTGTGCGTGGGAGTGGGAGTGAGCGGCGTGCGAGCTTGGCATTTCGCACCGCTCACGCTCAGAGCCGCGTGAACGGTGGCACGGGGCGCTGGGCACGGGGGGGGATCAACCGAGGATGGCGCGGAGTTCGCCGATGGCGATGTTGAGGTCGCGCAGCGATGGGGCGTTGACGCTGATGTGGGCGAGCTTGCGGCCGGGGCGGGGTTCTTTGCCGTAGTCGTGGAGCTTGGCGCGTCCGCGTGCGGCGGCGAGCAGCCGCTCGCGCGGTGGCATGCGGCCGATGATGTTGAGCATGGCGCTGGATGCGCTGGGGGCGGCGTCGCGCATCGAGCAGTCTCCCAGCGGCAGGCCGGCGACGGCGCGGATGTGGTTCTCGAACTGGCTGGTGATGGAGCCGTCGATCGTCCAGTGCCCGCTGTTGTGCACGCGCGGGGCCATCTCGTTGGCCACCAGCGTGTCGCCGAGCTGGAAGAACTCGATGGCGAGCACGCCGACGTAGTTCAGGTGGTTCATGACGGCGCGGACGGCGCCGGTGGCCTGCTCGGTGATGGCGGCGGGGGCGTTGGGGGCGGGAGCGATCGAGGTGCGGAGGATGCCCTGGCTGTGGGTGTTCTCGATGAGGGGCCAGGTGCGGACCTCGCCGGCTTCGGAGCGCACGGCGATGATGCTGAGCTCGCGGGTGAAGGGGACGAACTGCTCGAGGATGAGGTTGGCGGCTCTTGCGGGCGCTGCACCCTCGGCACCGACTCCTCCCGGAGCGGATGAGTCGGTGGCACCCAGCGCTCCCCACGCTTTGGCGGTATCGGACTCGTCTCGCAGTACGTACTGGCCCTTGCCGTCGTAGCCGAGCCGGCGGGTCTTGAGCACGGCGGGGAGGCCTTGGGCGGCGACGGCGGCCTTGAGCTGCGCCAGCGTGTCGACCGGTGCGAAGCCGGCGGTGGGGATGCCCAGCGAGCGGAAGAGGGTCTTCTCGGTGACGCGGTCCTGCGCGGCGTCGAGCGCGGCGGGAGGAGGGAAACAGGGGATGCGCTCGCTGATACGCTGGGCGAGGGCGACGGGGACGTTCTCGAACTCGTAGGTCACGGCGGTGAGCCCGTCGAGGAAAGCATCGAGGCGCGCGGGGTGATCGAAGCTGTCGATGTGGAGCTGGGTTACGTGCCCGGCGACGGCGTCGGCCGATTCATCGAAGCAGCGGGTGTGGAGCCCCAGGTCGTGGGCGGCGAGGGCGAGCATGCGCCCGAGCTGGCCGCCGCCAAGGATGCCGATCGTGTTGCGGCCGCCCCCTTCGCTCACGCGCGCTTCCCCCTGGTGCGCTTGGGCCCCCCACTCTTCTTCGACTTACGGGGGGGCTTACGCGGGTCGGCGTCGGCCAGGACATTGCCGGTCTGCGCTGCGCGGTAGGCGATGAGGGCCTTTGTGAACTTCGGGTGCTTGTTGCCGAGGATGGCGGCGGCGAGCAGCGCGGCGTTTGTCGCGCCGCTGGGGCCGATGGCCAGCGTGCCGACGGGGATCCCCGCGGGCATCTGCACGATGGAGAGGAGCGAGTCGACGCCGCTGAGCGCCCTGCTCTGCACGGGCACGCCGAGCACGGGGAGGTGGGTCTTGCTGGCGCACATGCCGGGGAGGTGCGCAGCGCCGCCGGCGCCGGCGATGATGACCTCAAGGCCGCGGGCGTGGGCGGTGGAGGCGTACTGGAAGAGCAGATCGGGGGTGCGGTGGGCGGAGACGACCTTGACCTCGTGGGGGATGCCCAGCGCCTGGAGGGTCTCGGCGGCGCTGCGCATGGTGTCCCAGTCTGACCTGGAGCCCATGATGACGCCGACGAGAGGGTTCATGGTCG